>CAMWMM010000052.1 GCA_947175285.1 uncultured Lachnospiraceae bacterium | reverse complement strand
GGATAAGGTCAGGATATGAAATAAATTTTGAAAGTGCAATTAAAAAGCACAGAAATGAGGAATATATGATAGAAAAAATATTATCCGCCCTTAAAAAAAGCGGGGTGGAATTATATCAGATAACCGAAACAAAACAGGAAAAGGCAGAACTGTATTTCATCCGCAAATCCCTTGATATGCAGAGAATGGGGGATATAAGACAGGCAGAGGTTGTTGTATACAAGGAGTTTATGGATGGCGACAGTCACATGATGGGCTCCGCTACGGTGCAGGTTCAGGACAGCTATACCGAAGAAATGATGGTGGAATTGTTCCTGGATACCCTGTATGCGGCAGGTTTTGTGAAAAACAAATACTATGAACTGTATGCAGGAAAGAAAGATGCTCAGGGAGAAACACCGGAGGCTTCAGGTTGTCCGAGCGGTAAAACACTTGATGACAAATCGCTGACAGAGATTGCGCAGAGTTTTGCGGAGGCTTTGTTCGCTGAAGATAAAGAGACAGATGTATTCTTAAATTCTGCGGAACTTTTTGTCCGGAGAACCACCTGCCATATCATCAATTCCAAAGGAGTGGATGTGAGCTACTGTAAAAGCCGGGTACAGGGAGAATTCGTGGTACAGTGTACAGAGGGACAGGATGTTGAAACTTATCAGCATTTCGCTTATGTGAACAATGATACGGAACCGCTCCGAAATAAGGTCAGAGAAACCCTGCGGATGACACGCGACAGGGCAAAAGCTGTGTCTGCACCGCCTGCCGGAGAATACCGCGTGATTTTGTCAGGTCCTTATGTGAGAGATATTTACGAATATTATGTGGACCGCTCCGCTGCTTCCATGATATACCGGAAATATTCCACATTCCAAATTGGCTGCAATGTGCAGGGTGAATCGGTTCAAAAGGATAATATCAATCTGACGCTGAAAGCCACCGTGCCGTACAGTACGGAAGGAATTCCCATGAAAGACAGAGAACTGATTCAGGACGGAAAGCTTCAGATGATCCACGGCAATAATCGTTTCGCCTATTACCTGAATCTGGAGCCTACCGGCAATTACGAAAGCTACAGAGCTCCGGCAGGGAACGTGACACTGGATGAGATGAGACAGGGAACGTACCTTGAAGTGGTGAATTTCTCTGATTTCCAGATGAACAGCTTAAACGGGCATTTTGGAGGGGAAATCAGACTGGCTTATCTTTGCGATGGCGAAAAGAGGATTCCGGTCACAGGCGGATCCATCAACGGAAATATCCTGGAAGCTCAGAAATCCTTACTCTTCTCCAGTCAGATACAGACGGAAGAATCATTTGAAGGGCCGTTGGCGGTCTGCATGGAAAAGATTCAGGTTGCAGGAAGCACAGAGCAGTAAGGCACATATTCAATGATTATCTTAATGGACAAATTGCAGCCGTCTGCATTAATCAGGCGGCTGCAATAAGTTTATATACTTAACAATGATATAGCTTCATCTACTGAAATGCAATCAGCAAATCTCTCGGGCCACATCATTTCGTTGTAATATTTATATGTAGTTTCTTTATCCATATAATCATTATCAAATGTAGAATTAGTTCCCCTTGGCACGATAACCTTATATCCTCTTTCAAATGCAGATTTAATCGTGGCATCTATACAGAAATTTGTCTGCAAACCAACAATCATTAATGTATCTTCATTTTTTTCTTCTAAATAGCTTACAAACTCTTTATTCCCAAAGCAACTATTCATATCTTTGATATATTTCTTTTCGCCTTCTATTGGAGTAACCTGTGCTGCGATTTCAAATTCATCATCCCCTACAGAAAATCCGGTTCCTGGTCCATCGTCATGCTGAACATATATTACTTCAACATTATTCTGTCTGGCAGTCTCAATTATTTTTACTGTGTTCTTTATGAAACCATTAAAGTCGTATAATCTCTCGTCAGTTATTCCTTTTTGTATATCAATCACTAATAAAATCAAAGCACTATCTCCCTTCATACGATTTAGTATAATTAATCTAAAATCATATTTAGTCTAACATATTTTCAAATTCAAAGGAAGCCCTGTCTGTTTCAAAGGTAAAAAGTGTACAACCCTTTTTGCAAACTCGATAGAAAGCACGACAGGATGCACTTTCGTGAATTGTCCTTATCATATCCCCCTTTGTCGGAGCCTTAAGAGGCCGTCCAGACGCTTCCAGCAACCGGGCCTCCAATTCCAGATTGCCCTGTATCACACATACCGTATTATTTTGAATCTGAACAACTCTGGCTCCCAGATAAGTAGCCATTCTATATTCTTTCCCATGCCATAATATAACGCCTATAATACCTGTAAAATGAATGCCTGCTATGGGGATATCCGCTACTGACAGCATTAAGGACCCGCCGGGAAAGCAGCATTGTGTCCAGATATACTCTTTAGGAAATGAACGCCCTCGGTCTCCTTCCCAATATCCCCATGCATTGCGGAAAGAATATTTTTGTCCATTGATATACACATTTCCCCGAACCGAATGCTTCATACTCCATACGCTGTGGCGACATTCCATAAACGGCACTAACGCAAACGGCCCCATAATATCATATTTTAAGGGGCAAAGAGATCCAAATTCCAGTTTCCCGTTAATGCTTAGCTGCGGCGTGTGTATTTCCAACTTAATACCTTTTTCACCGAACCGGTTCTCTTCGATGAAAATATTCTTCCTTGTCCGCCTAAATGAATCTGCATTGAACGTAACTGTCCAAGCGTCATTATCCGTAATAATCTGAATAGAGCAGGTGCGTTTCTTCCCTACACTATGAACGGCAGGTATTACCGCTAAAGTCTGCGTGTCAGACTGACATTTCATATACCAACCATAAAAGAAACCGGACATATACCCTCCTCCCATGAAAAAATAATACTTATTTTTCCACGAAAGGGGCAGATTAATTCCTGTCAGCAGCCAAAATATTAAATTTACTCAAAACATCAAACTTTCTGTTCTGGTTGCTGATATAATAATCTTACGATATCGGAGGGTGAAGGATGCAGAATATAGAAGTTTTAATGTTAGCGCTTGAATATATTGAAGTTCATTTAGGCGATGAAATCAAAACAGAGGATATTGCCTCGGCCTGTTTCTGCTCAAAATCCACCCTTGAAAAATTGTTTCGTAATGTGCATAACATTTCCGTACATGAATACATCATTCGCCGGAGAATGATGTTAGCCGCAAAGAAGCTGTCAATGCAGCCTAAACTTCCGATTCTGGATGTTGCTCTTGAATACGGATACAGCACTCACGAATCCTTTGCACGTGCATTTGAGCAAATATGGAACTGTAAACCTTCTGAATTTCGTACTGCGAAATATACAGAATTATTTCCGAGGTTAAGTGTACCTCCAAAGAAAGGAGACAGCTATATGATGCAAAGAAGACATGTAGATATCAGCGAGTTATATGACTTATTTAAGGAAAGGAAAGACTGCTTCTTTGTTCTTTGTGATATTAAACATTTAGAGCCAATCAATGAAATATCCCGTAAAGCAGGGGATTTGGCAATTCTGGAGCAGATGCGCCGCATGACATCAGCAGCCGGTCTGGAAGATATCGTATTCCGTATTGGCGGAGATGAATTTTGCATATTAACTTCCAGCAATGAAGCTGCATATGCGGAAGAAATCGCAGATAAAATCCGTAATATGAATGACCGGACTTTTTCTTATGAAGACCGGGAAATACCTCTTGCACTCCATGTGTCTACCGTAAGCCTGAAAGAGTGCTCCCGCTACGAAGAGCTCTTTACCGGATTGCATAACGCAATTAGGGAAAGTAAAGAATAATAATCTTATAAGGCTCATACACTATTCCCGGGGTGTTTTTATGAGACATTTAAGAAGATATGCAATTATTGGAATATTTTTTGTTCTGACCGTAGGATCACTTTCTCATTTTCTATATGATTGGACCGGGACCAATCATATAGTTGGTCTTTTTACGCCGATTAACGAATCTATATGGGAACACATGAAATTATTATTTTTCCCGATGTTTATATACTCACTTATCATGATTTTAAAATTCCGCAGAAAATACTCATGTATTACTTCTGCCTTAAGCTTTGGAATTTTAATGGGTGCAATCCTAATCCCGTTTTTTTATTATGCTTATACTTCTATCCTTGGTAAAGACGTTTTTATTTTAGATATCGGTACATTCATTTTGAGTATTATTATTGCCTTTTGGCTTTCTTATAAACTTACACTATCCTGTAGACTGGAACCTTACACTGCTTCACTATGCATTTTGGTGTGTATGCTTTTTGTATGCTTTTTAGTTTTTACTTACCACCCATCGGATGCTGCCATTTTTCAAGATCCGACAATTTCAAAGCAAACTCTTAATACGGCAAATCTCCGGTAGCGGGATTATCAAGCAGCCTGCCCTCTTCATCAAACCGCGAGCCGTGGCATGGGCAGTCCCAAGTATGTTCCTCCTTGTTCCACTTCAACGAACAACCCAGATGCGGGCATCTCTTTTTTGAAAAAGTAATCAAATCTGTCAGATACTCAAAGCCGTTTACAGCTAACTGCAGCTTTACCATACTTCTTGATGGGTAAAATACCTCTTGCCATAAGGAAGTCTCCCCTACAATCATTTCGGACAGCATCATTGCTGCTGCCATAGACGAAGTCATTCCCCATTTACAAAATCCGGTCGCCACAAAAGAATCCGACATCCCCTTTGCATACATTCCGATATAGGGTATAGAATCCAATGACATGCAATCCTGCGTCGCCCAGGCATATTTTTCAACTGAATCCGGATAATACTGATTTGCAAAATCTCTCAGCTTTTGCCACTTGCCGCCTTCTTTCCCAGTTCTGTGTGAACCTCCGCCCAGCAAAAGCAAATCCTTGTAATTACGAAATGACAATCCGCCATTCGCTTCATCAATGTACATTCCCTGAACCTGTGCCGCCTCTGCAAGCGCAAGAACATAGGAACGCTCCTGATACATTTTCATAAAATACATGCCATGCTTATTATCAATCGGAAAATGTGTCGCAAAAATCACTTTTTCATAGACAATATTCCCATTCTCCGTAACTGCGGTATGCTCTTTAAACTCTTTCACAAATGTATTTTCATAAATCGCAAGTCCTTTTGCAATCTGCGCAATAAACTTAAGCGGATGAAACTGTGCCTGATGCGGAAACGCAACGGCTCCCGCTGTCTGAAACGGCAGTTCCGAAACTTTGACGATTTCCGCCTCATACCCAACCTGATGCAGCGCCTCTGCTTCCTCTTCCAGCTTCCAAGTCGCATCTTTAGAATAGACATATGACGTTTTGTCCTCAAAATTGCAGTCTATATCTTGACAAAGCTGATAGTACTTCTCCACTGCCCTCTGGTTTGCCTCCAGATACATTCTTGTCTTTTCCGCTCCGTCATGCTTTAACAGTTTCCCATAGATAAGTCCATGCTGCGCTGTAATTTTCGCCGTAGTATTTTTTGTAACCCCGGAACAGATTCTGTTCCCTTCTACAAGTATATAGTCCACGCCTTTTTCCTGTAGGAAATATGCGCACAAAACACCTGTCATACCTCCGCCTACAATCAGCACATCTGTTGTTCTGCTTCCCTGTAATGCTTCAAACTGCGGTAATTGAACCGATTCCGACCAAACTGAATTCATATCTGCTATCCTTTTTTGAGAATAGCATACGCCGCATTTTAGAATCTATTCTTTCCCGTTCAAAAAATCACTTGTTTTTTGCATCGATTTTTTTAATACACGGTCTACTCTCTCATGCAAATCCGTTTTATTAAATGGCTTAATCACATAATCTTCCACTCCAAGCATAGCGCTCTCTACGACCATATTCTTATCCCTCATGGATGTAAGCATAATAACGGGTATATTTTTACATCTCTCCATATTACGGATTTCCTGCAGCGTCGCAATGCCGTCTATTAATTCCATCCTAATGTCCAAAAGAATCAGATCTGGTCTTTCCTTCCTCAGATATTGCAGCGCACGTAAACCGGAATTAAGCGGAATAACCTCATATGTATCGCTCAACTCCTGCTCAATCGTTGCAAGACTAATACTATTATCATCCACGGCCAATACTTTCAGCTTTCTGCTCATCTGTCATACCTCCATCTCAATTTGCTTTATCAAATCCCGCAGCATCTCTTCCGCAGCATCATCCTCATATAATTTCAGCTGCTCCTGTATTTCTTCCAGCTTTCTTTCCATATCGGCGTTCAGCCGGTATTGCAGAATATCCTCTATTTTATGGGCACAATCCTTGGCACGGAAATTTTCAAGACTGTCCAGGGCATCCTTGATTTTCCGCAGCAAATCCGCCTGTTCCATTTTCTGTGCCTTTTCTTTCGCATCCTCCGCTTTACGGTTCTTATCCAAAAAATCCAGAATGTGCTCTATTTGCTGTTCATACTCTGTAAGCAGCTTGGGAATGTTGCTGTCAACAAAGGTCTCATCCCCTCTGTTTACAGCATTTTCATGCTCTCTGGCACTGTTTGAAACTTCCATTGCTCCCACATTGGCGGAAGCGCTCTTAAGTCCATGTACTTCTATGCCGTAACTTTCATAATCTCCTTTTTCCCAAAGTTCCTGCAAATGTACCAGCTTACGCTTTCCATCCAAACAATATAAACGCAAAAGTTCCTGATATTCTTCCGCACTGCCGGAATAATATTTCGCCACCTCATCTGTATCTATCCCTTCTATCCTGATATTTTGAAATTCCTCATGCTTGCCATCATCGAACCACTCATCTTTCGTCCACACTTTGCCTGTTACTCTTTTTTCCTTTGGCACCCATTTAAGCAGCGCCGCATGCATCGGTCTTATTTCCAAGGGTTTTGTAATAAAATCCTGAAATCCGCTTGCCAGAAACTTTTCCCTGACGCCCTCCATCGCATTGGCAGTCAGCGCAATCATTATCGGCAGTCTGCCATTTTCCCCGCAATCCTTCCGAATAATGCTCGCCGCCTCCAGTCCGTCCATTTTCGGCATCATGTGATCCATAAAAATAATATCATAACGCTTATTACGGACAAGCTCTATTGCAGCCGGTCCGTTGTCAGCTTCATCAATTTCAAAACCATAGACCTGCAGCCGGAGTCTTGCTACCTTTCTGTTAATCATATTATCATCTACTACTAACACGGTACAGTCCTTTACCGAAAGCGGTTCCAGAATGTCTTCCTCCTGAGCTGTTCTCTCCGGAACCTCGGACAAAGGTCTTCTGTCCATGATTTTCTGCGGAATTTCTACAATAAAAGTGGAACCCTCACCATATACGCTTTCTACTCTGATTGTCCCTTTCATCAAATTGATGTAATGTTTCGTAATAGACAGCCCGAGACCTGTTCCCTCCACGCTTCGGTTCCTCTTGGAATCCACTTGCCTGAAATTCTCAAAGATTCCTTCAATATCTTCTTCGCGGATGCCACAGCCGGTATCCGTAATCCGGAAAACCAGAATCTCCATGTCATCTGTTTCTCCCGGCATTCCAGCAACGGAAATCCTGACATGCCCTTTCTCGGTAAACTTCAGACCATTATTTAAAATATTAATCAAAATCTGCTTTATTCTGCCTTCATCGCCCAGATACCGACACGGAATGGACATATCAAACTCGCTTTCCATCATCAGTCCGTGCTGTGATGCCACCACGTCCATCATATTCAGCACTTCGTTCACAAGCGTTTTCACATGGTATTCTACCGGCACCAACTCCATCTTTCCTGCTTCCACCTTGGACAAATCAAGAATATCATTAATCAGTGCCAAAAGATTTCTTGAGGACGACTTAATATCACAGGCATACTCATACACCTTCCGCCCTCTGCTTTCTTCCATAATAATATCGCTCAGTCCTATGATTGCATTCATCGGCGTCCGGATCTCATGCGACATATTGGCAAGAAACGCACTCTTGGCAATATTTGCCTGCTCTGCCTGTTCCTGCACTCTTTTAATCTCTTCTATATAATTTCTCGTCTCCGTCACATCCAGAATCAGTACAACATAGCCCGAATTCTTCCCGAACTTATCCAGAATCTGTCTCGTATGGCTCTGATAAAAGCAGCCGTTTAAAAAAAATTCCTCTTTTACATCATAGCCGAGAATCTCCTGCGGAAAATCCCCCAGTTCATCAACATGCTTTCCTATCGCACTGTTGCCTAAATCCCTAAAAATACTTACAGCCGCCGGATTATAACTGACAATCCGTTTCTGCTCATCCAAGGCAATCACACCGTCGCTCATACTATCTAACAGAATCTCCGAAGCCATACTGCTGAAATCGTAAACTTTCCTTCTCCATATCAGGATGACTACTGCTGAAAGAGTCAATCCTAAAACAAGAGGCGTAGGATCATATACATCCGTCAGCTTCATAGCATAGCCGACAAGCGCCACAAGCGGAAGAACGGACAAGCCAAGAATCAGCTTATATTTTCGATCTGCATCATACTCCGACTTCCTGACGCAGACACGGAGCAATGCATACAAAGACATTGCATATGGCACAATTGAGCCGCACACCATAAAAAATCCGTATCCGGGTCCATACGCCAGACTCAGATATCTATGTCCCTGCGCAGTTTCCAACCATTTTACATCACGGTAATAAAGATTATGTAAATCGCAGGTCAAGACAAGCCCCAGAATTATGACATCCACGATTTTCAAAAACTTTAATAACTTAACCGGCTTTTTTTCAAAACAATAGTTGAATATAAACTCACAATAAGTGATTGGAATCGTCAGCGATCCCATGTACTGTACCTTGACAGCCACCATTGCCGCCTCTACCGTTGGCGCCGTTATTTCCAGAAGATACCCCGCATTCTGTATGAGCGCTCCAATTAAAAAGCACATCATCAGCTTCTGCTCTCTGGAACCGCTCCCCTGAAGCAGAAAATATAATGCAATCGCAATTACACAAATATCAAAAATTTCAAGACTCACAAATACAATATTCATACACTCACTCCGATAACGGAAAGTTTTTTACCGCTTCCGAAACATCAGTCCCATCTGCAATCTTCGCCAACATCTGCCACCATGCAGTACGTGCAGTGTCCCATCCGGGGGTAATCTGATAATAATCACTTACATATGGCATAAATATACTGTATTCCATCATAATTACATCATTTTCATATATATTACCCATATCCCGCACCGGCCAGTAGAAAGATGTTCTTACTGCTCTGGTGTATGGAACATCATTTTCCGTCATATAGCGGATAAAGGTTTTCGCTGCCTCGATTCGCTCTTCACTGCCGTTGTCAAAAATACCAAAGCCCCAAATGCCGCCTTGAAGATTCGGGGCACCTTCGCTGGTCGGAAAAGCCATCGGAAAAACTTCAAAATCTAAATCCGGATGATTAATGGTCTGCTGCACTTCTATGGACACATTCCAACAGAAACACATGGCGTTTTCCTTTTTACAGAACAAATCAATTGCATCCGATGAGGTATAGGCGGGGTCAAAGGTGATGCCTTCTAAATCATAAAGAAGCTGCAGGGCTTTCTTATTTTCTTCGCTGTCAACCGTATAAAATGTATGTTCAGCATCGGTAAAAGAGCCGCCATACAGATTGTTCACCAAAGCGCGTGTTCCCTGATCACCGCTTTGATTCTTGCAGTATAAGACGCCTACACTTCCATCCTGCCCCTGCGCAGTTTCATAATCTTTTAAAACCTGAACTGCTTTGATAAAATTCTCCGTCGTCCAAGTGTGTGTTTCTTCGTCAATATACTGAAGGGCTCCTGCTTCCTTAAACATATCATAATTAATAGCCATACAGTGTGCAGACATACAGATCGGAAATTCAAAATAAGCTCCGTCTTTATGTTGGCAGGCTTTTCTTATATTCCCATAGATTGCACCTGCCGTATCAGATTCCCACAAATCGGACAAATCCACCATCCATCCTTTTTCTCCCCAGTTTGTCACAAGGCGCTCCGGTCCTTCCAGAATCAAATCCGGCAAACTTCCGTCTAAAGCTGCCTGGTTGATTTTTTCATCTCCGGTATCATAACTTAAATATTCTACAGAAACATGAATGTCAGGATGTGCCTTATGAAAATCAGACAATATACTGCCTACCGCCGTAGGATTTCCCCAGTTGCCTACAGGAAAAGCCCATAAAGTCAATTCCGTATCTTCTTTGATATTCTCGTCCTCCGGCTCGATTTTTGGGGAACTGCCGGCGCAGGAAGACAAAAGAACAGCAGAGAACAGCAAGCTAACCAAAGCATATATTTTTTTCATAAAAAATTTCCTTTAAGTTCATATTAATTCTATTGAAGGTACTGTCCTAACAGGGTGAGAACTTCCTGCGGCTCTAATGGTTTCGGCGTATGGGCATTCATACCATAGTCAAGACATTTTTGTATATCATCTTGAAAAGCATCTGCGCTGACTGCAATAATCGGGATAGTCTGTGCATCTTCGCGTTCCAGTTTTCGTATTGTAGCTGCCGCTTCAAAACCTGTCATAATAGGCATTCTAAGATCCATTAATATGGCGTCATACCATCCCGGTTCAGACTGTTCAAATAATTCCACGCAAATCTTCCCGTTTTCCGCCCACTCCACTTCCAGTCCAAATTCAGAAAGAATTGCATTCGCAATCTCCCAGTTTAATTCGTTATCTTCTGCTATAAGAATACGTCTGCCTTTTAAATCAATGTTAAATTCTTCTTTCTGCTCCTGCTGCGGCGTCTCCGTTTCTATAAACTGACGCAGGCAATAATAAAGGCTGGAACGGAACAGAGGTTTTGAAATAAAACCACAGATGCTGGTTTTTTCAGTTATTATCTCCATTTCATCCCATTCCCCGTCAGTGAGAATTATGATGGACAGTTCCCTGCCGAAACGACCGGACAACTCTCCTGCGGTCTCGAGCCAGTCATGTTCCTGCATATCCCAATCCAATAAAACCATGTGATAACACTCATTTTTGCTGCAGCACTCCTCTATCATCCGGAAAGCCTGCTTGATATCTGTTGCCATCTCTGCCTCAAATCCGATGGATTCCAATGTGGTAACGGCAAGCTTTCCTGCTGCTTCATCATCATCGATTACCAGAACATTCTGCCTTGGCAAACGCAGTTCTTTTTCCTGCCCCACTGTTTTTTCCATATCGAGAATAATGTGAAAATGACTTCCTTTTCCCTGCTCACTTTCTACGGTGATGGTGCCGCCCATTGCATCTACAATATGCTTGGTAATGGTCAGACCCATTCCTGCTCCGGCCTCTTTATCTATGCGTTCATTGTCTTCTCTGGCAAATGCGTCAAATATTTTATCCTGAAATTCTCTGGACATACCTATTCCGTTATCCTTGACATGCAAATGGGAACGGATATATGTATTCCCTTTCGGAGAAGCCTCTTCATACAGGTCAACCACAATGTTACCGCCTTCCGGTGTGAACTTAACCGCATTTCCGAGAATGTTCAAAAGAATCTGGCTTAAGCGGACTCTGTCTGAACACACATTTTCATGAAAAATATCATGTACATAAATATTAAAATGCTGTTTTTTCTCCAATATCTGCGGTTGGATAACTGTCTCAATATTCAGCATAATATCACGAATACAGAGCGGCTCCATATTTAATATAAGCTTTCCGCTCTCAATTTTGGACATATCAAGCATATCATTAATTAGTCCCAGCAAATGTCTGCTGGATATATGTATCTTTTTCAAACAGGAACGCACCCGGGAAGGATTATCCAGACTGCCGATGGCGATTGAGGTCATTCCCATAATACCGTTCATTGGCGTGCGGATATCATGGCTCATATTGGAGAGAAATTCACTTTTCACCCTGTTAGAGCGCTCTGCCGCAATCATTGCCTGTTCCGCTGTTTCTCTGGCTTCTTCCAATGCCTGCATATGCATTTTCGTCAGACGGTAATATCCGAAAAAGACAAAAAGCAGTGCACAGATGATCAGAGCAGCTCCGCCAATGGAAACACAGGTCCATTTTCTCTGAAGAAGATTTACCGTTTCATTCAACGTATTATGGGAAATTTTCAAAAGCAGGCACCACTCTGAATTCTGAAGGCTGGTACAATAGACATTCCAAGTTTCACCTGAAATCATAACCTGACTGGTATAGTCCCTGCCGTCTTCCATTGCATCACGAAGTTCCTCTGCATACCGGGCCGGATCTTTTCCATTGCAGGTTTCATAAAGCCTTTCCACCCGCTCAAAATAATTTTTTTCTTCTGCGGCATGATTATTCAAAACATAACTGCCATCCTTGCGAATGATTGAATATTCCATGATACTGCCCTGAATATTGGTTTCCAATCTATCACTGAGGTACTGGCTGGGCACTCCCGCAACCAGAGCAATGCTCATATTTCCGTCACCCACGGGATAAACAGCCGGTACTCCCATCAAGACAACCGGAGTTCCTGCTGCATCCTTTCCTGCACAAACATTATATTTTCCCCCCTGAACAGAACGGTGTAAATCCTCCGGAACATCTGCCGTCACCTGAGAGCCGTAAATCATATGAAAGTTTCCGTCCTCCGTATAAAGCGCCAGATATTCAAAGCCTACGGAGCGCGCATTATAACTCAGCGCTATCCGCATGGCGCTTTCTCCAGTAACGCGCCCAGGCGGAACGGAATCTACAAGCGATTCTACCTGCGATAGACGAAGCTCAATGGTAGTTCCGAAATGAGTGGATACCTGTTCACTGATTCCGGACATATAAAAAATACCCAGTTGTCTAATAGTATCTTCTCCTGTAATATTCACAAAAATTGTCTGAATGATAAATATGAATATACAGAAAAATGATACCAGAACAAGGCTTATATTTAAAAAACGTGTTGTTCTTTTTTTCATGATTTCTATCTCCAAAAAGTAATCATCAAATTATCTGCCGGTATTTTAACTCATGCAGATAATTTAATATATCTATTATAATACATCAGGAATTTACTTTCAAGGAAACTGGAATAATCGATATAAAAAGGCACCTTTCTCGAAGATGCCTCCATACTGCTTTTAAAAATAATTGTAACCATAATTCCGTACTATACTGATTCTTTTTTAAGGAAATCCGATGTAATCTCTTCAGGATTTGTTCCGTATGGAGCATATATTTCTACATCGATAGGCAAATCACACAATTTATTATACATTACCGATCCAACTGCTTCCCAAGATAATCCTCCATTTCCACAACCCAGCGCTGGAAATGCTATACTCTTTATTTCATATTCCTCATAATGCTTGATAAACCAATTTAATCCATCAATTACATATGATAAACGTGATGGCGACCGCCAATGATCTTTTGTCGGAAAATTCAAAATTTTCATTCCGTCTGCGTTATTATAAACATAAGGTTTTCCAACCTTAACTTCTCCTGCCTTACATTTTTCAACATACTCATCATACATCTCAGGATAACGTCTTTTAAATTCTAACGCAATTCCCTTACCCATCACCCCTACGCAATTAACAGCATTGACGATAGTGGCACATTTACTTTCAAACATATTTCCTATTTTTACTATCATCTACTCATCTCCTTAGAATAACCGGTACATTGCCTATATTATAGTCTCTCTTATCTTCTCTATCAGCGTAATATCCGCCGGCAGCCACTCTACGGAATCAAGTTCTGCTTTCGTAAGCCATTTTGCAGCTTCATGCTCCTTAAGGACTAAGTTTCCGGACACAATCTCTGCCCAAAAACAATCCATAGAAAGATGAAACGCCGGATAATCATACTCTATGGTATCAATCAACTCTCCAACCGCTATTTCTGTTTCAAGTTCTTCTCTTATCTCCCGAATAAGCGCCTGTTTGGGCTTTTCGCCTTCTTCAATTTTGCCGCCCGGAAATTCCCAGCCGCCTTTAAACTCTCCATATCCCCTTTGCGTCGCGAAAATAATAGGCTCACCTTTTTCATTTGTTGCTTTCATTATCGCTGCTACTACCCGTATTGTTTTCATGTTGTACCTCTATTCATCCATTCTTTCCATGTACTCTTTTCTTATTTCAGACAGACTCTTACCGGAACTTTTCTGAATTGCAAACTTGTATGTCTCTATGGCCTGCCATCCTGTCAAACCTAGCAGCCACTTAAGAATGGACATCTCTTCGCCCTTTACCATTACATGACCGTTCGCCATCAACTCCGCTTCATCATCATACCCCTTAGCAATAATAGTATCTCCGGCAGAAACCGCACCCCATTCAAGTAATTTATCAATCCTAGGCAGCTGCTTTCTTTCCACACTAGCTGTAGGTCTACGCATTTCTCTCACCCAATTGTTAGGCTGCTCAATAATATCAAACTTTGGAGCTGGTTCAGAGTTGCCAATACGGTACAGTTTTATTTCGCACAAAATAAAGCCTATGCCCTCGTCCGTATGATTGTTCAGCCATTCGATTGCAGCTCTGTGTTCTTCTCTTGCCTTTCCAACAACCCACACCACCAAATCAGCAGACTTACCGGATGCGTACGTAATTAGCTTTCCAAGATGGTCATGGTCAGTCTCTTTCAGTTGATTCTCTATGATTATTTTATTACCATTGTCCGCATCCGTAGCATAGATATCTGCATTAAAATCGCCCACAGATGATTCTGTTTCTTTTATAAAAATATCAATTCCAATGGCTTGCCCTAACACATCAATGTGTTTTGCCAGCCAAGGGGTAAAGTCACGTGCCTCATGCGGCCATATTGTTCTTAAATCTTTTATTTCTTCAAGAGTTCCAAGTTCTATCATCTTTTGCACCATCCTTTTGTATAAATTAATAATAATTCTTTTTCATTTCCTATCAGTCATTGATATACCTCTCTTAAACGAACAGTATACTCTATAAATGGAATAATAACAACGCTATCGGAATAATATTTCCCATTAATCGGAACAATTTTCTACTCCATTTCTCCCTTGACTCCCCCACCTCATTATGCCATAATACCTAACTAAGCAATAAACCCGGAAAGGACACAAATCATGAATCAGGAAAAAAATATATCAGATATGCAAAGAACAGGCATTTTAATGACACTGCTTGCGGCGGCGTTTATCACTTCCATGTCAACCACCGTAACGGGAAATATGATACCGAATTTCACGGCATTTTTCGGAGTTTCTTCAAACCTCGCACAGTGGCTGACAAGCGGCGCAACTTTAATTTCAGGAATCACCATCCCAATCACGGCGTTTTTAATTAAGCGCGTACCGAACAAAGTATATTTCTTTTCTGCAATGACAGCATATACATTAGGCTCCTTAGCAGCGTTTTTGGCTTTTAATTTCCCTATGCTGCTTGTAAGCCGTCTGGTTCAGGCAATAGGCTGCGGAATGCTGCTATCGTTTGCGCAAATCGTTTTATTAAAACTTTATCCAAAAGAAAAACACGGCACCATTATGGCGGCATACTCCATGGCTGCTATGGTCTCTTCCATTGTAGGTCCGACTTATGCAGGTCTGATTTTGGATGCTTTTGGCTGGAAAGGAGTATTCGCATCCCTGTTTATAATAGGCGTTCTGATTATTTTAAGTGGAATTGTGTTTATGAAAAATGTGACGGATAAAGAAGAGGCGGAACTGAATATTCCGTATATTGCACTTTCATCC
>CAMWMM010000051.1 GCA_947175285.1 uncultured Lachnospiraceae bacterium | reverse complement strand
CTCTTCCATTAGGATTCCTCCTCCATTAAAAACTTTATCGTATTTTTATGAATAATTCCGTCTCTTGAAAAATCAAACTTGTCCGTAATCTGCTTAGAATATTTCCCCGAATAATCATAGAAAGCATCTGGATATTATTTTCCAAATGCTTTCTATTAAGCTCCATTATCTTTTCATAACTACTCAATTTTTATTGTAAATCCCTCATATATTCCTACTGGTACATCGTCATCAAAAGAATACTCTTCTACTGATTCCTTTTCAAAAATGTAAACTGTAATACGCTGTTTCTCAGGATCTACAATCCAATATTCTCTTACTCCTGCAGTCCGATACTTAAAAGCTTTGTAAAATAGTCCATGGGTCTGCTACTTGGTGAAACAACTTCAATCACCCAATCTGGAGCGCCATGACATCCTTGATCTGTAATCTTGTTTTTATCACAGATAACCGATATATCTGGCTCTACATAATTTTTATTATTCTTATTAAGAAATACAGCAAATGGAGCTGGAAACACGTTGTATTCACCATTATTACGTTTGATATAATCCTTTATTTGATAAGATAAATCCATAACAAGTGTTTGTTGTTTTGTGTTTGGTGGAGCCATATAATGGATTTTCCCATCAATCAATTCTGCCCGCTCACCGTCTGGTAAAGCATATATATCATCTATGGTATAAATTTTTTCTTTTTTTAACGCATCCATATTTACACCCTCGCTCCTAATCCTATTATAGACAATATTCAAAGTAAATATAACAAAGATTACTTCGCAAACTCTTCCAACACCGGAAAAACTCTCTTAAGTCCGGCACACAACGCTGCTCCCGCACATCCCCCAGCAAAATTCAGAATCAGGTCGTCCACATCCACACTTCTGCCAATAAAAAGCTGCCCCGTCTCGATTAATGCCGTAATAAAAAAACACAGAAACAACACACGTCCGACAGACTGGTTTTTCTTCCACAGCAGAACTAACCCGAACCCCCATGGCATGAACATCACAATATTCCCTGCAATATTGACAAGAAAAACATCCGGTATGAAATGGCAAAAGTATGTACTGATTGTCCTAAACGGAACCAGATTGACCCTTTCACCGGAAGTTACTCTGTGACGCATACTCTCTATCATGGCATAGGGTGTGCCGTAAGTCCCTTCAAAAGCCAATACAAGCAATGCCGCTGTGGACAGCACAAAAACCGTCAGGGCAGTTTCCCTTTTATCCCAATGCCGCCATGGGCGGCGCAATAACAAATAGATAGGTGATATGACTAAAACAACCTTACAGAATTTAAAAATATATGCAGCCATTTTTCTTTTTTCCTTTTCCAATGATATTTCTATTTTATCAAATATCCCATTATACTTGCAACTTCCGCCCTCTGGTGATATACTGAATCCTTAGGTTGAAAATCAGAGGATTACCCCGTAGAAAGGAGCCTTGTTATAAAATGAATACAGTACGTGAAGATGTTAGAAATATCGCCATTATCGCCCATGTAGACCATGGTAAGACGACATTGGTGGATGAATTATTAAAACAAAGTGGTGTCTTTCGTGAAAATCAGGAAGTAGCGGAACGTGTCATGGACTCCAATGACTTAGAGCGTGAGCGCGGCATCACTATTTTATCAAAAAATACAGCCGTTATGTATAAAAACGTAAAAATCAATATTATTGATACACCCGGTCATGCCGACTTCGGCGGTGAAGTAGAACGTGTCCTGAAAATGGTTGACGGCGTTGTTTTAGTAGTAGATGCTTTTGAGGGACCAATGCCGCAGACGAAGTTCGTGTTAAAAAAGGCTTTGGATTTAGATTTATCCGTCATTGTCTGCATCAACAAATGCGACAGACCGGAAGCAAGACCTTTACAGGTTGTAGACGAGGTACTCGAACTATTGATGGATTTAGACGCCAATGACAAGCAGCTAGACTGTCCTTTTGTCTATGCATCCGCCAAGACAGGTACGGCAACCACACAGATTACCGTGAAGGGTAAGGATATGACTCCGCTGTTTGATACGATTTTAGAGCATATTCCCGCACCGTGCGGAGACCCCGAGGCAGGTACACAGGTGCTTATCAGTACGATTGATTATAATGAATATGTAGGACGAATCGGTGTCGGTAAGGTCGATAGCGGAACGATTCAGGTCAATCAGGATGTTGTCATTGTCAATCACCACGAACCTGATAAACTGAAAAAAGTTAAAGTCAGCAAATTATACGAGTATGACGGACTTAATAAAGTAGAGGTAAAAGAAGCTGGAATCGGTTCTATTGTCGCAATTTCCGGTATTACCGATATTCATATCGGCGATACGCTCTGTTCTCCGGATAAACCGGACCCGATTCCTTTCCAGAAAATTTCGGAGCCGACAATTGCTATGCACTTTATTGTCAATGATTCTCCGCTTGCCGGACAGGAAGGCAAATACGTTACCAGCCGCCACCTGCGCGACAGACTGTTCCGAGAACTGAATACGGATGTTTCTCTCCGTGTAGAGGAAACGGATACCACGGAATCTTTCAAAGTTTCCGGGCGGGGTGAGTTGCATTTATCCGTCCTCATCGAAAATATGCGCAGAGAAGGTTATGAATTTGCGGTCAGCAAAGCGGAAGTTTTATATAAAACTGATGAAAACGGCAAAAAAACCGAGCCGATGGAACTGACTTATGTGGATGTTCCCGATGAATTTTCCGGCACGGTTATCGAAAAATTAAGCCAGAGAAAAGGCGAGTTGAGAAGTATGGGACAGGCTTCCGGCGGTTACACCCGTCTGGAATTTTCCATTCCCTCCAGAGGCCTGATAGGGTATCGTAACGAATTTATGACAGATACCAAGGGAAATGGCATCATGAACAGTATCTTTGACGGCTATGGTCCCTATAAAGGAGATATCCAATACCGCAAGCAAGGGTCCCTTATTGCTTATGAAGCAGGCGAGGCAATCACATACGGTCTTTATAATGCCCAGGAACGCGGTACGCTCTTTATCGGTCCCGGTACAAAAGTGTATTCCGGTATGATTGTCGGTCAGAACGGGCGCGGAGAGGATATTGAACTGAATGTCTGCAAGAAAAAGCAGCTTACCAACACACGTTCTTCCAGCGCTGACGAAGCCCTGCGCCTGACACCTCCCAAAGTGTTAAGTTTAGAGCAGGCATTGGAATTCATTGACACGGACGAATTGTTGGAAGTAACCCCGGACAATCTGCGGATTCGGAAAAAAATCCTTGACCCGACCTTAAGAAAAAGGGCCGCCATTTCGGCAGCCGCAAAGTCCGGTCAATAACATTTGTTATATATTCTAAATCCCCAAAGCAATCGTAGCGATTCTGAAATAAATCAGCAAAGAAATCGCATCTACGATCGTTGTAATGAATGGACTCGCCATAACGGCTGGGTCCATTCCTATTCTTTTGGCAATCATCGGCAGTGTAGAACCTACTATCTTCGCTACAATGACAGCTAAGAACAAAGTCACGCTGACAACAAGCGCAACTTGTATGCCAACCCTTTCAATCACCATCATCTTTGCGACATTACACGCCGCAAGTGTCAACCCGCACAAAACCGCAGTACGGATTTCTTTCCAGACAACGGTCAGCCAGTCACTAAACTGAATCTCATCCAGAGACAGTCCACGGATAATAATCGCACTCGCCTGCCCGCCCGCATTACCGCCGGTATCCATTAACATGGGAATGAATGCTGTCAGCACGACATAGCGGCTTAGTGCATCTTCAAAAGAAGAAATAATCTTTCCCGTAAAAGTTGCGGATATCATCAACAATAGCAGCCACGGAATGCGCTTTTTCCACGCTTCAATAACAGTCGTTCTCATATATGGTTTGTCCGACGGCACAATAGCAGCCATCTTCTCAATATCCTCAGTTGTCTCTTCCTCCAGAATATCTACAACATCATCGACCGTAATAATACCGACGAGCCTTTCTTCATTATCTACCACAGGCATAGAGGTAAAATCGTACTTCTTAAACTGCCTTGCTACCTCTTCCTGATCCATCATCGTATTCAGGGAAATAATGTTCTCATGCATAATATCACTGATAATCGCATCCGGCGGGCTAAGCAGCAAATATCTGAGCGCTACCGTACCGACAAGCGTTCTCCGCTGGTCGAGCACATAGCAGATATTAATTGTCTCACTGTCTACCCCTACTTTACGGATACGGGCAATAGCCTCTTCCACGGTCAGCGTTTCTTTCAAGTCCACATATTCCACGGTCATAATACTTCCGGCAGAATCCTCCGGATACCGCAGCAAATGATTGACATCCCTTCTTGTCTCCGGACTGGCATGTGCCAAAAGCTTTTTTACCACATTAGCAGGCATTTCTTCCAAAAGGTCCGTCGCATCATCCGCCATCAGATTATCGATAATACCCGCGGCATCCCGTGCTGACAGTGATGTAATGATATACTGCTCCGTTTCGAGTTCCAGATAAGAAAACACATCCGCCGCCATACTTTTAGGTAAAATACGGAACAGCTTCAGCAAATCATCTCTTTCCAGTTCTTCCATATAAGCAGCAATATCCGCTACGTTAAAACCTGTTACAAGCTGTCTCAACTTCAAATACTGTCCTGCATTCAATAATTCTAAAATTTCTTCCATACCTGGTCCCTGCCTTTCCTGCGGCATGTTAAAGTTCTTTGTCAACCGCCATATAATAAAGACTCTCCTCTTTCTCTATTCTGGCTTTTCCCGCGGTTGCCTCCGTAATCTCCTTAATAAACGCTCCGCTCTCTTCATAAGGAACTTTAATCCTGAATGATACGGCGTCCGTATATTCCGCATCTTCTATCATAATCTTTCTCAATCCCGCAATGTATTGTATTTTACCAATCCCATTATAATCTGTTGTAATTTTATAGCAGATACCGTACTGCATAATACCGATTCTGCTTGCCTCCATTCCGGCATGTACCGCCTGAGTATAAGCACGCACCAAACCGCCTGTCCCAAGGAGTGTTCCGCCAAAATACCTCGTCACTACGACGACAACATTACGAACCTCCATCCCAAGCAGCACTTCCAAAATCGGTTTTCCCGCAGTTCCGGAAGGCTCTCCGTCATCCGAAAAACGCGCAAGCTGTGCTTTTTCCCCGAGTACATACGCATAACAGTTATGTCTCGCATCCCAGTATTTTTTCTTCATTTTCTCAATGAATGCAAGCGCTTCCTCTTCTGTTACAGCAAAAGAGACATTCGCTATGAAACGCGATTTTTTCTCCTCAATTTCTCCCGAACCGCCCTCTATCACAATTTTATAGGGCTCTTTTTTACTTTCCGTTTCCATAAACTCCGATTCCTGTCCTTTTTCATGTCCGCTTCTTATCTTAACATAAGCAGGAATAAAAGTGTATAAAATTGTGAACAATTCTTAATATGTTCTTAAGATGGAAGAAAAATCCTTTCTTTGAATTACATTATTTGGTATAATAAACTCAAGATATTGACCTGAAAGCGGAGGAAAATTCTACGCTTTGGGTCAATACCCTGAGTTACAAGAATTGCAGGCAATTCTTGCGGGTTATGGATATAATAAAGAGGAGACATTATTATGAATTATGGAAAGAGAGGCGTCCGCAAAAAACAGAGGGCGCTTAATGCGAAAGGCGTCAAATGGGGAAAAAAGCTAGGCTTTACCTTTGTTCAGGTAATGCTGCTTTTCTGTATTTCCGCTGCCGTCGTTGGCGCATGTGCCGGAATTGGTGTTTTTAAAGGTGTACTTGCTACCGCGCCCGATATCGGCAATATAGACGTTACGCCAACCGGTTTTTCTACTTTTGTATATGATATTGAAGGACATCAGACAGCAAAACTGGTATCTACCAATTCCAACCGAATCCCGGTCAGCATGGATATGGTTCCCGAAAATCTTGCACACGCCTTTGTTGCAATCGAAGACGAGCGTTTCTATGACCATAACGGTATTGATATCAAAGGTATTATCCGTGCCGCTGCTGTCGGCATCAGAAACAGGCATTTTTCAGAGGGCGCCAGTACGATTACACAGCAACTCTTAAAGAATAACGTTTTTACCGAATGGACAAGTGAAAATTCTTTTGCGGAAAAAGTAAAACGAAAAATACAGGAACAGTATCTTGCGCTGGAACTGGAAAAAGTAATGTCCAAGGAAGATATCCTTATCAACTATATGAACACAATCAACCTCGGACAGAACACTCTTGGCGTACAGGCCGCTTCTCTTCGGTATTTCAACAAATCCGTCAGTGATTTGACATTGTCCGAGTGTGCGGTAATTGCCAGCATTACACAAAACCCTACCAAATATAACCCCATCACACATCCTGAAAAGAATGCGGAGCGGCGTGAAAAAGTTCTCAAGAATATGTTGGAGCAGGGCTATATTTCCGAAGAAGAACACCGTGTGGCAATGGCGGATGATGTATATTCCCGAATCCAGGTTGTTGACTCTGAAAACGGCGAGGAAAGTGTGAATACATATTTCGTAGACGCACTTACCGATGATGTACTGGAAGATTTAATTGCTGCAGGTTACAATGAGACACAAGCCTATACGCTGTTATACAGCGGCGGATTAAAGATTTATTCTACGCAGGATCCTGCGATTCAGGCAATCTGCGATGAAGCCTTTAACGACGAAAGTAATTTTCCTGCCAATACCAAGTGGTATTTAAATTATGAACTGACCGTTGTTCAGAAAAATGGAGACAGGGTAAATTACAGCACGGAAATGTTCCGTAGTTACTGGAAGGAATATAAAACAGGCTATAATTTGATTTATGGTTCACAGGATGAAGCCTATATGGATATTGAATCTTATAAAGAAGCAATTCTTGGAGACGGCGATGAAGTATTCAGCGAAACGATTTCATTAACGCCGCAGCCACAGGTTTCTCTTGTCATTGCAGACCAGAGTACAGGCTATGTTGTTGCAATGGAAGGCGGCCGCGGCTCCAAATCGGCAAGCAGAACATTAAACCGCGCTACGGACACGGCAAGACAGCCCGGTTCTACTTTCAAAGTAGTGTCCACCTACGCACCGGCACTAGACAGCGCAGGTCTTACCCTCGCTACCGTTATTGACGATGCTCCGTTCAATTACACCGACGGTCGTCCGGTTCGTAACTGGTACGGTGAGGAATACAGAGGTCTATCCACTCTGCGCGACGGTATACGTGATTCCATGAACATAGTGACTGTAAAAACTTTAACATGGATTACGCCGCAGCTTGGATTTGATTATCTGATTAACTTCGGTTTCACAACACTTGTTGACAGAAAGGAAATCAACGGAGAAATCTTCTCTGATATTCAGCAGTCAGTAGCTCTCGGCGGTATCACAACAGGTGTTACCAATGAAGAACTAAATGCCGCATATGCCTGCATCGCTAACGGCGGCACTTATATTAAACCTAAATTATATACAAAAGTATTAGACCATGACGGCAAAGTCATTCTCGATAATACGGAGCCGCAGTCTAAACAGGTTATCAAGGAAACGACCGCATTCCTGCTGACCAACGCTATGGTAGATGTTGTCACAAGCGGTACTGGCGGTTCCGTACGCTTCGACGGCATGGCAATTGCCGGCAAAACCGGTACGACATCCGATTATAACGATGTATGGTTCTCCGGTTATACGCCTTACTATACTGCTACCGTCTGGACAGGATTCGACAATAACGTAAAATTAACAGGTGATGAGAAAAACCTCTCTAAGAAATTATGGCGTGTCGTGATGTCGAAAATCCATGAAGAACTGCCGAATCAGTCTTTCAATATACCAAGCGGCATTGTTACCGCAACGGTTTGTTCCCGTTCCGGCAAACTGCCGATTGAAGGATTATGCGACCACACATTAAAAACGGAGTACTTTGCAGAAGGCACGGTTCCTACGGAAACATGCAACATCCACTACGCCGGTTCGATATGTGACTACTGCCAGTTACCCGCTACGGAATTCTGTCCGTTTAAAATAGACGGCGTAAGAGAACTGCCTTTGGTTGAAGATGTTGCCCTCCAAAGCGGCTCTCCGGGTTCTATGACGGAAGTGGTAAATGAAGACGGCTCCACAACAATGGTGCCGATAATCACAGAAAATATATGTCCGCACAATCTGGAATTTTTCACGAATCCGGATTATGAGCAGATAGTAAACTCACAACGTGCCGAGATAGACTATAGAAATGCGCAGGCCGCCGCAGCCGCTGCTGCTGCCGCTAATCCACCGCCAACCGAGCAGCCACAGGAATAAAAATGTTAATTAAAAAGGGTATCTGCATCAGATACCCTTAATTTTTTTGATTTTCTCTTCTAACTCTTCAATACCTGTCTGTGCATTACGGACAGCCCTGCACTGTTCTTCATACTCTTCATCCGGCTCTGTGCCGTGTAATTCAAAGTATTTCTTTCCTATTTCCATATAGTTTTTCCGAACCACATCTTCACATGTGTTAATCTGGCTTTTTAAATTTGCAATTTCAGCCAAATCTTTCGCTTTGTCAGTCATTTCCTTTCCTTTTACGGAAATAGTTTCTCCTATCTTACTCATGAAATTCCTATCCACTGCTTTTATCCTCCTTATCCATTATTTTTGATTTTCTGTACAATATCGCCGTCTGAGAGCAACTGTTTTCTTAAACTCTCCAAGTTCATGCGCGTCATAAAGTAATCTGCATCTATCGGTCTTTTTAACTCAGGCGAAATAGCCGAATGAATATAGAATGTATCCATTCCAAGCTGCTTTGCACCGGCAATGTCACAGTCTAAATCATTTCCTATCATCAATGACTTTTTCGGCTTTATCCGGTATTTATCCACTAATAAATGAAAAAATCTCTTATCCGGCTTCCTGACCCCATAATCAGAAGAAATCAGAATGCCGTCAAAATAATCATATATCTGCAAATACCGCAGCTCATATTCTGTAAAAATACGCTGTGCATTCGATAAAAGATAAACACCCTTTTTCTTTTCTTTCAGTGCATGTAACAGCTCTTTTGCCCCCGCATACAACCTGATATGATGCGTTGAATAAACTCTGAACATCTGTCCGGTATGCACAACCAGTTCCTCCGTAGGCTGAATCCCTTTGGCCGTATACAATTCCCGAAACACTTCTTCTATCGGAATCTCAGGATATGATTCATGTTCATAATGCGGTCCTCTTTCATTTCCTTCCTGTCTCTCTTTTTCTTTTGCCGAAACAAGCGACCGATATGATGCATACAGTTCTTCCGGCATATAATCTGCTCCGTAATACCCATAAAACAGACTCATCTTATTCCATAGCGGTCGTTGTTTTTCATCCGTCCGTATATCAACTAATGTTCCATATAAATCAAAAATATAATCCTGATATAACTTCATCTCATGACTCCTTTAAGGGATTTCCGTTAATCACTCTCTCATAAGGCATCAACATCCCTTCCGTCATCTTTGACTGCATCTGCGCCTTGCTCTGCGGCATTCTAAGAAGGAGTCCCACAAGTTTCATGAAAAGGATTGTACCGATTTTCTTTTGCGGGAAATCATAGAAATGATGCTCTTTATAAAACTGGTGGTCAGCACGCATCATGCCCTGCATTTCAAAAATTAAATCACGAAATATTTTCATACCGCCGACGCCGTAGAAGTTCTCATTAACCATTACTCTATGAACAAGTGCATAGGCAAGCTTATCCGCACATGTTTTAGGAGAATCCGCTCCCACGCCTTCATTTGTCGCAATTCCTGCCAGGAAATTACCGCCCACCTGGCTTCTTGCCTCCAGAATCATCTGTAGATTCTCTTCTTGTGAAAATTCACCGTCAATCAGATAGGCAGTCGGCTTTCCCATTGTCACAGTGCGATGTCCGTTGCAAAACTGCCTGTCATCATATGTTTTAAATAACGCACCCATGGAATGGTCTTTAATGGAAAAGGCATATACAATACTGTCCGCCTTTTGAATCTTATTTCTAAGAAGTTCATCAAAACCGTCCTGATAAATACAGGTTCCATCCGCCGCACAATGAAAACAGCCAAGGCACCCGCCTTTAAATGTAAAATTCTGCAGATTGACTACATGACTGACAAAGGGCAGCGCTTTCCTGAAATCAATAATCATCCGGCGAAGCCGCTCATTTTCTTTCGTACAATCCGTTACAATAACGACACGGTATTTTTCACTTTTACACCCCTTGTCTGCTTTAGCAGACATCAGTTCAATAGTTTGAAAGGAACTTTCAAACTTTTCCTTATACCCCGCATTATTGGTATTTTCATGCGAAGAAGTCTCCTGCATTATTATATGTTTTACATAATTCCAATATGTGATGACCTGTAACTGTCCCTTCTTTGTCAGCAAATCATTCATATCAGCGGAAAATCCCCGCAATACGCGCATCCCCATATCCCTACAGTTATCCTCGATATAGCGATGTGCCGTCACATCATAGAAATGCTTGGAAGTTGTTATCTGAACAGCATACTTTCCTGTGAAATCAATATTCTTTGCCTTTAACAGTTCAATAAAACGGTGTAGCTGTGACGGTGCAATAAACGTATACACAGGATATGCAAACAAGATTATCTGCGCCCATTTTACGGCTTCCACTACTGCAGACGCCTCCTGCTCCAACAAAGCAATCTGCGCTCCGGCATGGATGACATCAAATTCATCTTTGGGAAACTTTTTCTGCAAAAAGCGTATTGTCTGATAAGTAATACTGTTTTTGCCCTTCGGACTTCCATTAATTACTAAAACCTTCATATCGGTTGTTTCCTCCTTAGTAGAACACTTTACGCCTATTCCGTTAAAATTTCATGTGTAACAATATAATATCCATCCTGCAATTCTTCAATCACCCAAGTTATCAGATAATATGAAGCGCCAATATCTGTTAAAGCTCTGTCCATATATCCGCTGCGATACGCCTCTGTCTGATAAGCGCTGTATACCCCCTGAAAAGCTGGCTCTCCATATAACACAATCTGAAATGTATAATTTCCTCTTCCTCTCTCGGTAATAAGTTCATAACACGCGTTATAATAATCATCCAGCGTCATTATCGGGTTATCGGGATAAAGACCAAGGTCGGAAAGACGTCTTCTGTAATCAACCACTTCATCATCTGTATTGTCGTCTGTATTACCATCTGCATTTTCATCGGATTTAGCTTCCAGATTCCCGTATGCCGTTCCATTACAAGGCGGAAGGTTGATAGACAGTTCCTGGCGAAGATGCGTTCTCGCGTAGTCGGCATCAGTCTTATTAAAATAATCATAAGTGCCGTCATCCGTATCATCCCACGTTGCATCTACATTATAATAACCGTCATCTAATCCCACAATATTCCACGCATGGCGTTCTCCTGCATAACCTGTACAGTAATAACACGGAATCCCAAGCTGCTGCATCATATACTGATATGCCCTGGCATATCCGGCACATACGGTTTTACCGTTTACCAAAGCGCTATAGGCGCTCTGATTCATTGGAGCGGAATCTACATAATCCACTTTCTCAATCAGAGCGTCATGCACGTATTTTTCCCTTTCATAACCACTGCCAAGACTCCTTGCCGCATTTACGATTTCTTTTGCCTTTTCCTCAAAAACTGCTTTTTCAGCATCCAGATTCCGCGCCGTGTCATTAAACTGTAAGTCAATTTCCGCACATTGTCCGCTTCGCTTATATTTACAGGAATACGCCGTATCCACCCAGAACAACTCCGGATGGTCGTTATATACTGCCGCGAAAATATTTCTAAGAGAATTGACCGAAACATCCTCCACAGGCGAAAACCTGTCATTTAACGCCATTGCATTGGCATAAATCTGACGATACAAATGCTTTCCCGGTTCATCAAGCATCGTATAGTATGGATAATAGAGTGCATCAAATGTAAGACCGTCTCCGGTCTGCCCCTGATCTATCTCATTTTGAAGCAATGCCGCTTCTTCATCATCTATTTCACTGTTGGTGCCCTGAACCGGCTCATAACCGTTTTTACCCGCTACGGCAGAAGGCGCTATAATGCCATATACCGGCTGGTCAACCCGTGTACTTACATTTTGCACTACACTCGATTCAGGATTCCGCGCTGTTTCATATACGGGTTTCTCCGAACTTCCTGACGTTCCGGTTACTACAACATCTGTCGGCTGTTCCGCACTTTCCGTATCGTTATCATTATCACCTTCATCGTCTGCATTATTATCCGCATCACCCTCCGCAAGCGTATCAGAGTCCGTGTCCGCACTTTCTCTGTTGGCGCTGTCATCTATCCAGTCTTCTACATGCAGCGCTTCCGCAATCTGCCCCGACATATCCGGATTCATTGCACACAAACCAATAAGTGCACAACATAATACAAAAAATAAAAGCAGAGCATATAGGATTTTTCTTATTACTTTCATGATAGTTCCCCTCTTCCGTTCTTTTCGTCTTTCTGCTTATTCTATCTAATATTCCTTACTGATGTCTTCCACTTGATATAACTGCTTAAAGACATCCAAGTCCCTGCTGTTTTTAATCAGCATAACCTCTTCAAATTTCCCGCTATGAATATCTTTAAATCCCGCCACCTGCTCTCCGGTACAGATACTGCACTTTAAAACGGGCTTGGTATTTTCCTTATCATATTGCCTGATAACAGTCTTTTTGCCGAACATAGTCTTTCATTATCCTCCAGCATAACGCTCTACTTACTTATTGTAACATTTTATGCCGGATTAAACAACGATTTCTCTTGGAAATTTGATTCAACGTGATTTAAAAATAATATAAAAGAAAAAAGCGGAAATGCCGCATTTATCAGCATTTCCGCTTTATTAAAGCGAGTTGCAAGACCGGACTCAAACTTTATTTTATCCCGAAATTGTCAGTATTCTTTATTCGGGTAATGATTACTCAATTCTCGATAAACAGCTTCCTGCATAGTCTTTGCCTGCTTCCTTACAATTTCGGCATACATGGTTTGGGTTCCGTCGTATTCTGCAGTTTCTAAGTGTTTATAAAGTACATCTCTGGACGAACTGACAATTGCTCCTAAACCGTCCTTATTGAAGCAAGGAATAACATCTTTGGCTCCGCCTCCTTGTGCGCCAAATCCGGGAACAAGGAAAAAATTGTTTTTCATAATGCTACGAAGCAATTGCGCTTCCTCGGGAAAAGTTGCCCCGACTACGGCACCGATATTTGAATAATTGTATTTACCAATACAATCTCTTCCTGTTGTATGAATATAGCTTGCCAGCCAGTTCTGAATTTTTTCACCTTGAGCATTGGTCGCTTCAGAGATTTCAACGGAACTGGGATTTGAGGTCTTGACCAGCACAAAGATTCCTTTCCCATCCTCGATTGCTACATCAATGAAAGGTTGAATACTGTCTGTTCCCAAGAATGGTGAAACGGTCATAAAATCTGCGTTGATTGGACCATCCTTTGCTAAATGCGCATATGCGTAGGCTTTTGCAGTGTTTCCAATGTCATTCCGCTTGCTGTCATCTATTACAACAAGTCCCTTATCATGAGCATACTGCACAACCTGCTGATGTACCCGCACACCTTCTGCACCAAAGACTTCAAAAAAAGCCATTTGGGGTTTTACTGCCGGTACAATATCTGCCACGGCATCAATCACATCTGTTGTCCAATCAAGGATTGAATCTGCTTCGGTTGTTGAATCATATTTATAGCATTCCGGTATTTTACTCCATTCAGGATCAATACCCACTATACAAGGGTTCTTCTTATATTTAATTCCTTCAATCAGTTGGTCGATCATCATTTCATTCTCCTCTATATTCTTCTTTGTATTGCTTTATCGCTGACAGGTATTCTGTTCCCCCGATGACACCGTTTTCTATTGCATGAATGATATCATCCAAAGTGACAATAGAATGAATCTTCACATCGTGCATTTTCTCTATTTCATATCGGGCAAAACCGCGAGAAGCTGCGCTTTTCTCCATACGGTCAACCGATACAATCACATCGGATACACATTTACCTGCGTTTTTTTGTATTGCCAGCAGATTTGTATGAAGAGTTTGTCCGGATGTCAATGTATCTTTAATCAAAGTAACCTTGTCCCGTTCATCCATTTGTTTTCCAACGCTGTCGTCAATGCTGTATGAAATGTCAATTCCGTACCGATTAAACAAGGTCATACTGGCTGCAATCATTATCGGAATCTCTTGATGAGTATTTGCTGCAAGTAAATTAGAGTTTATATTATGTTCTCGCATACATTCAGCATAAAATTCGCCCAACTTCGTTATTTGGCTGGCAGACTTATATTTTCCGGTGTTGACAAAATATGGTGAAAGGCGGCCGCTTTGCAGCCTGAATTCACCAAATTGAAGAACGCCATTATCAGCCATAAAGCGGATAAAGCGTTCCTTGTAATTTAAAGCATCCAGTCGGTAATTGAAGAGTTCATCCATTGTAATACCAAAAAATCTAGCAATAATTGGTAATAGCGAAATATCAGGTACAGACAGATTGTTTTCCCATTTGCTTACTGATTGGGAAGAAACCGCTAATACTTCTGCAAGCTGGGCTTGCGTTATATTCTTATTTTTTCGTAATGTCTGAATTTTTGTTCCAATTAATTCCATAGTATTACTCCTTTTTTAACATTATTATAAGGGTATACTTAGATTTGTACATATAGTGTAAAGCGAAAAAAATACAACCAACAGTTGTATATACGCATGAATCGTCGCTATTATATTAGAAATAAGGATTTATAGGCTGTCTTCAACTGTCTTCAAATTTGCAGATACCAAGAAAAGCGGAAACGCTGTAAAATCAGCATTTCCGCTTCATTAATAAGAGCGCGAGACGGGATTCGAACAATATCGCTGTTCCAGAACCCACATAACATCAGGAAAGGAGAGGCACTTTACTGCTTAGCAGTTTCTTTATGAATGATTTTAAATTGCCCTTCATCGTATTATGAATTTCTGAAATTAATAATTTCCAAAAATTTCTGTGGTGTTATCGCTTTGACTTGAGAATGTTTGAAATCCTCTACATTTCTCGTAACAATAAAATCTGCTAAAACTTCTTTGGCGCATTCATCCTGCAAACAGTCCTCAAAATCTGCAAACTCAACCCGTTCTATTGCATCGCATATTTTTTCATGACTCGCACCTGTTACTTGTAACACAAAGCACAACTTTTTCAACATTCCCCGCCTGTCCGCTTCTGAATAGTTTTTTCTTAAAATATAGAAAATATTTGGTAGGCTATGGAATGCAATATAACCTTTAACTTGCTCATCAGCGCACAATCTAATAATATTTCTGGCATCGTCATAATATGGCTGTCTCATAGTCATGAAATCCAATGCAACATTAGTGTCAATCAGGATAACCATATTTTTCATTCCTCGCTTCTGCCAATTCCTTGTCATAATCCAATTCCTGTGACACTGGAACAATCATTTTTTCTAAATCCAAAAATGCCATCATTTTGGGCGTTACTATCGTTTCTTCAGAAACTCGCGCATTGTCCAAAACTTTATCTTTTAACATGCGTATATACTGAATAACATCCGGCATATGTTCTTCTGGCATTTGTTCTACTAATTGAATCGCCTCACGCCTTAACGCTGTCATTGTTTCACCCTTTCTTTAAATAAATCTATCTACTGTTATTATACGCAAATATTTT
>CAMWMM010000050.1 GCA_947175285.1 uncultured Lachnospiraceae bacterium | reverse complement strand
TATATACGTTCAAATTCCTTTTTATTGTATTTCATGGATTTTCCCAATAGGAAATCCTTATCCACAATTGCATCTGTTGAACCAATGTATTCACTATTCCTGATTATTACAATTTTACTGTAGTCCAGTCCTGACAAATAAAATATCCATAATGAGATTGAATTAACAGGCAGTTATATGGTCGGTTGTTTTTCTTTAAAATTTCCTTATATGGGGGATTAGGATAATCAGTATAAAATTTATTTGTTAAATTTAGCACTTGATAATCAAATGAGTCTTCTTTAGAATACCTTATATCTCTTTAGTAAAAATGGGAGAGCTTTAGCTCTCCCGCAATTTTCATCACTCGGTTACTTTTATTTTATCGTTGAGTCAGAACCGTCACTCAACTCATCGCTCTGTCACTTTTATTTTACCGTCCTGTCAGAACAGTCACAGGACTCATATAAAATGAACATTTTGTGAACGAATGTAGAAATGGAAACCAAAAGAGAATCGGGAGATTCCGCCCACGGCAGCATTTGCATGGACATCAGATAAAATCAGGTGTGCAATGGATACGTGGAAAAATGTTGGGAAATAAGTCATGAACTGCCATCTAATATTGCCAGTAAAGAACAAATATAAAGAAAAGGAGCCTCATTCATGTCAAAAGAGAAAAAGGTAATTAGTGTTTTATTTATAGGAATTATGGTTTGTGCGCTTTGTTTGTTTGCAGTAAAGAAGCAAACGTTGACTGCGAATGAAGAAGAAAATATACAGGAAAGTAATGAACTTTCAGAAGAATTATCTTATGATACACAAGAAAACGATGAAGTATCAGAGGAACTATCAACCGCTGCACAGGAAAACGATGAAATACCTGAGAAATTAACAGAAGAAAACGTAGAGTTGGGTAATATCAAAAGTGCACTCATATTGGAGAATAAAACTTATATTGTCCTTGATGAAAATGGCAGGGTATGGCAGTGGCAGGAAGGCGAGACCCAGAAAGATGCAAAGTTAATTCTGGGCAAAGAGACAATTGTGAAGATTATGGATATAGGAAATGCAGCCTATGCTCTTACTGAGAATGGAGATGTGTATGCGTGGGGAGATAATGTAATAGGTATGATAAATCCGTATGAGGATGTGGGGAATTATCCGGAGCCTGTGAGACTGGAGGGAGTATCAGATATCGTATGTATGGATGCCGGATATGGAACAGCGTTTGCAGTTGACAGCACCGGACAATTCTACGCATGGGGACTGGGACAATATTCAGACTCTAGACATGAGTGGTCGCCACAGATATTTCAGGGATATCAGGACCAGATAGGGAAAGTAGAAGAAATCTATTTGGGCGGAGGCGATTTTCATTATTTTAAAAGAGAGGATGGAAGCTTCTTTTCCATCACGAAATTTTATAATAGAGCGAGTTGGGAGGGCAATTATATTTTTCCGAGTTTTTCAGACCAGGAACTGATTACGGATTTGCATAATAACAGTAATATATCTGAAATACAGGGAGAAGAAAAAAGTAAAATATCCCTTTTGTATGAAATGGGAAAAAATGATGACGTTAAACTGCTTGCTGCCGATGGATATACGATGTATTTATATCTCCAGGATAATACCCTTTGGTATTGGAACAGCGACAGGATAACTTACTACAATAATGAAAAAGCAGGGGCATCTGTCGAAAAGAAAGATTTCGACCATAGTGGTTATTTTGAGCAAGTGAATCTTAATGAAGTGTTGGGAATAGAAGGTGACGTACCTGAAATCATTCAGATATGTCCAAGCAAGGATGATGCACTGTTTTTATTAGAGAACGGTCAGGTTCTGGCAAGTAAATATGATACGGCGGAAGTGAAAGATGTGGAATACTATGCTTTTGATGATCCAATATATACACCCGGCAGTTCTGAGAATATGGCTATTCTATATCAGATGCGTCTAAAAGAGCTGTCTTTTGAAAAATTGGAGTATGAAAGTATCATTAGCATCACTGGGAATAAGTTTAGACAACCATGTCTTTTGGATAAGTCAGGAAATATATATTGTTATGCCGGATCAGTGGATTGGCAGTGATAAAAGGAAATAATCTGGTTGTTTTTCCTTCAAAGTTTTTAAAGTATCCAATATAGGTAACAGACTTTACACTTTCTAAATAATCATATATAATAAAATTGTAGCAATTAGTACAAGTCCCGATAGAGAAAGCAGGTGAGTATATGCCAAGTAATGGTGAAATCATACAAAAAGGCATAGAGGATTTTAAAAACATTCAACGGCATATGTTGATAGCTAGGGAAGAAAATGCAATTAAAACATATGCAAGTTTAAAGGATGATTATCTTTCTTTAAAGGCGTTGCTTAGTAGTCTGGGCGTAAACATGACGGATATCGACAAAATAAAAGAATAATAACATCTAATCACTAAATGCAAAAAGTGTAAAGTCATTATCACAAAGGGCTTTACATTTTTTTATTGTAGCAGAAAATAAAGGCTATGAGTGTTTATTCTCAAATTTATATTTTTTCCCCCTCAAATTATTTTAATATCAAAATAAATATGATACACTATTCAAATAGCAGAAGCATGAAATATTACCATGAGAAAGGAAAGGACATCAGTATATGGGTTCCTTTGTAGAGTTTAAAAATGTCAGCAAAACGTATCATATGGGAGAAGTGGATATTGATGCGCTCAAAGACGTTAATTTTACCATTGAAAAAGGAGAGTTCTGTGTTATCGTCGGAGCGTCCGGTGCAGGAAAGACGACGATTTTAAATATTCTTGGGGGAATGGATAAACTTTCCTCCGGACTTGTTTTGTTGGACGGTGAAGAAATTTCGGCATACAATAACAAGAAGCTGACAACGTACAGACGGTATGATATAGGCTTTGTATTTCAGTTTTATAATTTAGTGCAGAACCTGACCGCATTGGAAAATGTGGAACTGGCGGCGCAGATTTGTAAAGAGCCGTTAGATGCGATGGCTGTTTTAGAACAGGTTGGGCTGAAAGACAGGGCGGGCAACTTTCCGGCGCAGTTATCCGGCGGAGAACAGCAGAGGGTTGCCATTGCGAGAGCGCTTGCGAAAAATCCGAAGCTTTTGCTTTGTGATGAACCGACAGGCGCATTGGATTATAATACGGGTAAAGCTGTTTTAAAATTGCTGCAGGATACTTGCAGAAAAGAGGGAATGACTGTTGTTATCATTACGCATAATCAGGCATTGACAGCGATGGCGGACAGAATTATCACGGTAAAGAGCGGAACGGTACGTAAAATGGAGTTAAATGAACATATTATTCCGGTAGAAGATATAGAATGGTAGCAGGCAGACTGTGGATAAATGGTGATATAGATGAGCAGTGGAATGATAAAGACAACAATCAGGGAAATCAAGGGAAGTCTTGGACGGTATCTGGCGATTTTTGCAATCGTAATGCTGGGCGTTGCTTTGTTTGTCGGATTGAAAGCGACAACACCGGCAATGATTGCAACGGAAAATGATTATTTACTGGAACAGAATTTCTATGACTTCAGATTGTTATCTACAATCGGATTTGAGGAAGAAGATGTAGAGCAATTAGTAGAAATGGACGGGGTAGCGGATGTGGAAGGCACCATTTCCGTTGACGTTATATGTGCGATGGGCGACGGTAATGGAGATGTTTATAAGCTGCAGGCAGTTCCGGAAAAAATAAATATGGTTGTATTGTCTGCGGGCAGGATGCCGGAGAGTGCTGACGAGTGTGTTTTGGATGATGTTTTATATGATGAAAGTCTGTTGGGCGCACAAATAACCGTGACGGAAAATAATGATGAAGACACGCTGGATATGCTTTATAATACGACATACACAGTAGTCGGTTTTGTGCATTCGCCCTGTTATATTAATTTTGAGCGCGGAACGACTTCTGTCGGGGATGGAAAAATAGCAGGATTTATCTGTGTTCCGAAAGAAGCGTTCGATTGCGATTATTTGACGGAAATCTATTTGACAACAGAAAAGCACTATGATGTTTATACGGATGAATACGAAGATTACATAGACTCACTGCAAGACGGACTGGAAGAGGAAACCGAGGAACTTGCATTGGCAAGATACACGCGGCTGATTGATGAAGCACAGGAGGAAATTGATGACGCGCGCATAGAGCTTGCAGATAAAAAGAAAGAAGCGGAAGAGGAACTTGCCGATGCGTGGCAGGAAATTCTGGATGGCGAGCAGGAAATCGCCGATGCCGAACAGGAAATTGCCGATGCCGAGCAGGAAATTGCTGATGCCGAGCAGGAAATCATAGACGGCGAACAGGAAATTCAGGATAAGGAACAGGAAATTGCCGATGCCGATAAAGAAATTGCTTTACATGAATGGGAAGTTTTTGAGAATGAAATAAAATTAATCAATGCCAGAGACGAACTGGAAGCGGCAAAAGCGGAATTTAATGAACAGATAGCGCCCTTGGCAGAGAGTGAGGCGGAATTGCTTCAAAAAGAATCGGAATTGGCAGAGAAGAGAGCGGAGTTAGAAGCGCAAAAGGAAGAATTAGAGGCGATGGCGGGCGGTACACTGTCATCGGATAAAGAGGCAGAGATAGAAGCAGGCTTAGCACAGATACAGGGCTATCTCGCTCAGATAAACGCCGGACAGGCAGAGATAGATGCGGGCAAGGCTCAGATACAGGCCGCTAAGGAGCAGATAGGAACTGCCAGTGATGAAATTGAATATAATGACGAGGTGTTAAGAAAAGCGGAAGAGGAATTACAGTCTGCAAAAGCCGAAGTTACTACGGCAAGGCAGGAATTAGAGGACGGCAAAGTGGAACTTGCCGATGCAAAGACAGAATTGGAAAATGCCAAAGAAGAACTTGCAACGGCAAAAACAGACCTTGCTGATGCCAAAGTGGAGTTAGAAGACGGCAAAGTGGAATTAGAGGATGCTAAAATAGAATTAGAAGACGGTAAAAAAGAATATGAGGATGCAAAAGCAGAGTATGAAGAAGAGGTAGCGGATGCGGAACAGAAGATAGAGGATGCACAGGCGGAACTGGATGATATTGAGGAACCGGATGAATATGTACTGACGAGAAATACCAACGTCGGATATGTCTGTTATGAGAGTGATTCCAATATTGTAGCGGGCATTGCGAATGTCTTTCCTGTGTTTTTCTTTCTGGTTGCGGCGCTTATCTGTATGACAACGATGAACAGAATGGTAGAGGAGCAGAGAACGCAGATTGGAGTCTTAAAAGCGCTAGGCTACAGCAATGCAGCAATTATGGGGAAATTTCTGTTTTATGCAGGTTCTGCGGCAGTTGTCGGCGCCGCAGCGGGCTGCGCGGTCGGTTCATGGCTCTTCCCGAAAGTTATCTGGATGGGATATCAGATTATGTACAGCATGGGCGATATTCAATACTATTTTGATGGTTGGGTGGCAATTCTTTCGATTGCGGCAGCACTTTTATGTTCTGTGGGAGCTGCGTATTTTTCCTGTCGTTATGAATTGTACAGTGAGCCGGCGAATCTGATACGTCCTAAGGCGCCTAAAGGCGGTAAGCGGATTTTTTTGGAGAGAATTACATTCCTTTGGAGCAGAATGAAATTTTTACATAAAGTTTCCGCAAGAAACCTTATTCGATATAAGAAAAGATTTTTTATGATGATACTTGGTATCAGCGGCTGTACTGCGCTTCTTGTGACCGGATTCGGTGTAAAGGATTCCATAACTGATGTAGCGGGCATGCAGTATGATGAAATTCAGATGTATGATATCGGGATTTCATTTTCGGATGCTGTGGATGAGACAGAAGCGGATGTTCTGACTGAGCAGACCGGGGATAAACTGTCTGAAATAGCTTTTTTATATGAAGAAAGTGTAGATATGGATTTTGGCGGAAAAACCAAATCGATATATTTGGATATTCCGGAAAGCATAGAAGAGATTGCATCTTTCCTAAGTCTGCATACAAAAGACGGAGAAGAGATTCCGTATCCGGGCAAAGGGGAAGCTGTGCTGACAGCCAAAATTGCAGAAAATATGGGCATTCAGGTGGGTGATAAAGTTACTTTACGAGATACTGATATGAACCAGCTTACGGTAACGGTATCCGCTCTTTGTGAGAACTATGTGTATAATTATATTTACATTCATCAGGATACTTATGAAGAACAGCTCGGCACAGCGCCGGAATATAAAAATGCTTATACCCGGATAAGAGAAAATGTAGATGCGCATGAAACGGCAGCAGCGATTTCTGACAGGGATAATGTTCTTTCCGTTACTGTGATACAGGATATGCGGGAAAGGTTTATATCGATGATGGATAGCATGGATTATATTGTTGCCCTGATTATTGTCTGTGCGGGAAGTCTGGCGTTTATTGTACTTTACAACCTGACGAATATTAATATTACGGAAAGAATACGGGAGATTGCGACAATCAAGGTTCTTGGTTTTTATGCAAAAGAAACGGCGGATTATGTTTTCCGGGAAAATATGATATTGACGGGAATGGGCGGTCTTGCAGGATTACTGCTTGGGAAATGGCTGCATTGGTTTGTTATGTATCATGTGAATATAGATATGGTTTCCTTTAAAACATTAGTCACGCCTTTCAGTTATGTGTTAAGCCTGTTATTTACTTTTGGATTCGCTGTCTTTGTAAATATAATTATGTTTTTTAAATTAGAAAAAATTAATATGGCAGAATCTTTAAAATCCATAGAATAGGGTGAAAAATGAGAAAGGCATAGGAATTAAAATGGATATAAATCATGCGCTGAATGAGGTGCTGGTAAGGATATTTCGCAATATTAATATGGTGGAAGAACAGGCGCTTCGGACAGAAGAATATAAGGATGTTACTATAAATGACATACATGTCATAGAGGCAATCGGAATGGATGAACAAAAGAATATGACAACTGTTGCAAAATCACTTCATGTTACAACAGGAACGCTTACGATTTCCATCAACAGTCTGGTGAAAAAAAATTATGTGGAAAGGGTAAGGAGTGAAGAGGATAGAAGGGTCGTTCTGGTTTCCCTGACTGAAAAAGGGAAAAAGGCATTTCTCCACCACAGGCAATTCCATGATAAACTGGTGAATGAAATTGTAGAACAGCTTTCGGATGAGGAGAAGCATGTGTTGGAAAAAGCCTTAAACCGTATTAATCAGTTCTTTCTTTCCAATGCAAGAGATTGACGTTTTGTGCCGGTAACTGCAAGCAGTCTTGACAGAGTCCGGAAATCTGCCGGACCGTTATCTAACAGAAAAGTATGAAAACGATATAATGTATAGGAATCACCCCAGGCAGCTTCTGCCTGGGTTTTTAACGCTTTTATTTCCAGATAGCCTAAATAGTATTTTAAGTAGTTACATGGTTCTTCTATAATATATTCATAAACCGCATGAATATCTTTATCCTCCGTAAAACCTATGGCGGAGAGAACTTCGCAGACTCTTTCGTAAGAGGCGCCTTCATAGTGGATAATAATATCCAACAGAGAGTAAAGGCATAACTGAATCTGCCTGTTCAGTTTGTGCGCCTGATAAAATGCTTCCGTTTCCGGCTGAGTACCTCCTGCCAGCCGGACGGCATAATCGTAGGAGCCAAGTTCGACATACATAGCCCATCCCTCTACATAACCGCCATAGTATAAAATACTTCGCAAAGGGGAAGCGCCTGTGCGCAGCAGATGATGTCCGCTGTAGACAGTCTGATAGAGATGTCCGGGATAGCCCTCATGCGCGAGTGTCGTGAAAAGGGAAAGCCCGTCTGAAGTATCCGTACCGTTAATATAAATGGTATTTTCACTCATATCGTCAATAGGAGGCGTCAGATAAAAGGCAGGCGCGCTGTAAGGAGCCAGGCTTTCATTCAGATATTTAATACTGCACGATGGAGCCGTTTCAGCGGCTGACAGAAGCGGTACAGCCGGATAATCTTCTGCCATCATTTCCTGTAAGGTGGAGAGCATACTTTCCGGTGAAAGGTTCGGGAACATGGCATTTTCATCAGCAAGTGTGTCGTTTAGCCAAGGGTTTTCCTGCAGCAGACGGATAAGCGCCGTATAGTTTTCTTCAAAGTCCAGAGAAAGCATCTCTTTGATTTCCGGGATACTATGATAGGAGCCGGTTACGGAACGAAGATATGCCTGATAATATGCCTGACCGCCAGCATAATAGGACAAACCCTGCAAGTCGTTTCCGCTGCCTTTAAGTAAAGTCAGTTCATCGGCAAGTTTGTTATAAGCAGGTGCAACAACAGTCGTAAGAATACGCTTGTTCTCCGCCTGCCAGGCCTGGGCTTCCGATTCGTTGATTATTCCCTCGTTTATTAATATTTTCAAACGTTCCGCAAAAGTGGTTTCCAGAAAATGAGTGCCTGTATCTAGTTCTTCCGGGTTCATAAAAGCGCTGCATTGCTCGATTACTTTGCTGACAGAGAGGTCAGACATAAAAAGTCCGCAGTCGGCTTTTTCCTGCTCATAAAGGATAATACCGTTTAGATAAGCGGGAATCTGTGATAGAATCGACAGATAATTATCAATATCCGTTACAGAGGATATCCGGTAATCGGCAAGTAAAATAGGAAGTTCAGCCTGCATACCGGAGTTTGGTGAGAGCGGTTCTTCATAATATGGATAGGAGGCGCATGCCTCACGTGCTGTCAGGTAAGTGGAAAAGAGGATATATGTATATTGATTGGCAGAAGACATTTTTTCAGGATGAAATTTTTGCAGCGTGGTGAGAGCTGCTCTTATGCTTTCTAAATCCTCCTGAGCCTGACCGGCATGGTATACGGGAAGCGTAAGCGTTTTTTCATCAATTCCGTATGCGGCAGGGTCGGCAAGTGTATAGTGTAGATTGATGGGATTGGAACATAATTCCGACAGGAAAAATTTCTCCGCATATGTTTCAAACCGGGAATCTTCATGAGAACGGCTGTAAAGAAAAAGGGTAAATAAGATAAAAAGGAGCAATAAACAAACGGCTCCTATCCATTGTTTAAGGGAAAGTTTTTTTTTCAATGATATGACCTGTTTCTGATGCCTTTACTTCAATATATGTAAAAACAGCGCAGAGCATTCGTGAAAAGTAGAGACAGCGTTAGAATACAATCTGGTCTCTGCCGTTTTCCTTTCCCATATACAACTTTTCATCTGCTTCTTTGAGGGCAGAGTCAATATCGGAATGAAAATCATATTCCGTCAGACCGAAAGTCATCGCAACAGAGAATGTCTTTTCACCTACATGAAATTGCAGGGATTTAATATTGTTTTTCAGTTCTTCAAGATGGCAGAGCGCTTCATCGCCGTTACAGGATGGAAAAACCAATAGAAATTCCTCACCGCCCCATCTGGCGATAAAACTTTTTTTATTCAATGTTGTTTTCATCGTCTTGGCAATACCCTGTAAAACCGTATCGCCGACATCGTGTCCGTAATTATCGTTTACTTTTTTAAAGAAATCAATATCGCAGATACAGATACTGGTAAACTCGTGATTGGAGGGTACTAACAATTTTTCCAGATATTCCATTGCTTTACGTCTGTTATATAAACCTGTCAGTGCATCCGTATTTGCCTGTCCCAATAGCTGATTATTATAATCTATCAGTTTGCCCTCCAGAGCCTGGGAATCCTTGCTGAATACATAGACTATTGCGGAGATGCACCAGAAAATAGCCAGTGTATTTATAATCTGCAGAATAATAATGGTTGTTTCAGGCAGAGTGATAACAGGTTCTCTGGCACGGCAGAAAAAGTAAAGATAAATACGAAGCATACAGAGTACAGCAGCAACAAAAATTTTAAACTGATATTGGGAATAACCGGAATAAAAACATAGTACAAGCAAGACTAGAAGAAAATGCTGTACACCGATATCCCAGCCAAAATAATAAAGATTGACAATCAGCCATGCAATGGTACACAGATTCAGCGTATAAACGACATTTGTCGTTTTATGACGGTACGACATCAGGAAAATATACAGATATACCAGAAAAGAAACAACTAAAATCGCAATTCCAATATTGTTTAACATACTGATATAGATTATACTATTTAAAACAATATAAAAAAGCATGGAAAGAACAAGAACCCTGACTACAACAATTAACTTAGGGGATTCATTCGGTTCGCTTGTATCTTTACTGATAAATTGAACTGCTTTATGGAGCCAGGGAAATTTCATTGCAGTAACCGTGCCTTTCTCATAAGAAAAATAATAGGACATACTATAATAATATTACACCTATTTACAAAAAAACGCAATATTGGTGCGAAAATATGAATAAATATTCTTTAAAAAATAAATTAATGCTGTTGACGCTGGTAACGGTGATTCCTTTTGTGGGTATTACGGTTTATCTTATTTTTTCCCTGCACAATTACAGCAATGCCTATGATGAGATAGTCAGCAATATGACAATTGCAAACAGCTATAACCTGAATTTCAAGGAAGAAATGGATGAAAGTCTTTACAAACTGGTAGTAGGAGCCGTTACCTTTGAGAATATTAAAGAAGATGAGAGTTTAGAGGATCCGTATGAGGTAATAGCGGACTTGCGGGAAGATTTCAGTGTTTTGATGCGGATTACAACCGACAGGGAGAGCCAATCATGGCTGCAGCGTCTTTTAAGAAATATTGATACCTTACAGGACAGGGTTGATGATATTAAGGTCAATCTGGATAAGGGAGGACACTATGATGAAAATATTGAGATGCTGGAGAATAATATTTACATACTGACAGAATTGATTCAGGACAACATTCAATATTATATTTATTATCAGACACAGAGTATCGAAAGTTTAAAAGTACAGTTAAACATACAAATTCAGAAGTTTGTATTTTTTTGGGTGATACTGCTTGTGTGTATCGGCGTATGTGTTTTGCTGGTGGCGTCTTTTATTTCTAATGGTATTACGGGTCCAATCCGAAAACTGTGCGGTGTGACAAGACAGATTTCGGAGGGTGATTTTTCTGCCCGTGCCGAAGTGAAAACAAAGGATGAGGTAGCGCAGCTTTCTGAGAGTATTAATGAAATGTCACAGCATTTAGAGATTATGGTCAGTCAGATTAAGGAGGATGAGAGAAAGATGCGGTATGCAGAGCTTCGTCTTTTGCAGGAGCAGATTAACCCGCATTTTTTGTATAATACACTTGATACGATTATCTGGCTGATAGAGGGAAATCTGACAGGACAGGCAGTGGATATGGTAGTGTCCTTATCGGATTTTTTCCGTCTGGTATTAAGTCATGGGCAGGAATTTATTACGATTAAAGATGAAGAACTTCACATCCGAAGTTATCTGGAAATCCAGCAGGTTCGTTACCATGATATTCTGGATTATGAGATTAATATTGATCCGGAATTATATCCTTATAGAATATTGAAACTGACATTGCAGCCTCTTGTGGAGAATGCTTTGTATCATGGTATTAAGTATAAAAGGGCAAAGGGAAAGATTACAATTACGGGTTCCATCGTGAAAGAAGAGGACGAAAAGAAAATTTATCTGTCCGTGACGGATAATGGAGTGGGCATGGAGAAAGAGGAAGTGGAACGCCTGCAAAAAGAGATTACCCGTTCCTGTAAAGAAACGGAGAGCGGATTTGGACTTGCAAATGTCAATGAACGGATTCGTATGAATTTCGGTATGGAATACGGCATGACAATTACGTCCGAAAAAGGGAAGGGAACAACCGTAAAAGTTGTGATTCCGGCAGAGCGGATAGAGAACCCGGCGGAAAGGAGCGCATATGAAGTTCCGGTATAAAAGATACAGACAGTGCATGTTGATTATGATGATAAGTTTTATATTTTTAGGAGTGCTTTCCGGATGCGGTTTTTTTCAGGATGTGGCATCGGAAGAGAAAGATACGCAGGCGGTATCGGATGTAGAAGCGGATTTGATTGTCGTCGGATTTTCTCAGCTTGGCAGCGAATCATTATGGCGGACGGCAAATTCGGAATCCATTCAAAAAACATTGACAAAAGAGAACGGATTTTTTCTGGAGTTTAATAATGCAAGGCAGAAACAGGAGAATCAGATTAAGGCAATTCGGGGATTCATTTCTCAGAGAGTAGATTATATTTTGTTTTCACCGGTAACGGAGGACGGATGGGAAACTGTTTTGCAGGAGGCAAAAGACGCCGGTATTCCGGTGATTTTAGTAGACAGAAAAACTTCGGTTGAAGATGAATCGCTTTATACGGCGTGGGTTGGTTCCGATATGATGAATGAGGGGGAAAAAGCCGGGCTATGGCTGGAGGATTATTTGCAGTCGGGCAGTCGGGAGGAAGAGGAAATTAATATTGTAGTATTGCAGGGGACAAGCGGTTCCTCGGCGCAGCTTGGACGCACTGCGGGGTTTAACTCCATTGCGAAAAAGCATTCCAACTGGCATATTCTTGAACAGGAATCTGCGGATTTTACAACGGCTAAGGGCAGAGAGGTCATGGAGAAGTTTCTGAACAAATACCCGAAGATTGATGTAGTTATATCCCAAAATGATGACATGACGTTTGGTGTATTACAGGCAATGGAGGAGAAAGGTATTACATCAGGTGTAAACGGCGATGTTATTCTGATTTCTTTTGATGCGGTGCATGAAGCGTTGAAACTGGTATCGCAGGGAGTTATTAATGTCGATGTGGAATGTAATCCCGAACAGGGCGAGTATATTATGGATATTATCCGGAAACTGGAAAACGGAGAGCCGGTGGAGAAAGAAAATATTGTAGAGGAAAAAGTATACACACCGGAAAATGCAAGGGAGGCATTATGGCACTGAAAGTTTTTTTGGTAGAGGATGAGAGCGTGGTTAGAGAAGGGCTTCGGGACAATATCCCGTGGCAGCAGTTTGGTTATCAGTTTGTCGGAGAGGCGGGGGATGGAGAGATGGCTCTGCCCTTAATCCGGAAAACACAGCCGGATGTACTGATTACGGATATTAAAATGCCTTTTATGGACGGGCTTACCCTCAGTCATATTGTGGGACAGGAATTCCCGGAGATGAAGATTATCATTATCAGCGGATATGATGATTTTGAATATGCAAGACAGGCAATCAGAGAGGGAGTGGACCAGTATCTGTTAAAGCCTGTTACGAGAAGAACTTTACAGAAAGCTTTGACGGAAGTAAAAGAAAAAATTGAGTCCGAGCAGGAACAGAAGAATTATCTGAATAAATATCAGAATGATATGCATGAATACGAGCAGTTCTTTTTGCGGAATTTCTTTGAAAAGGTATTTGCGGGTGAACTTTCCGTTCAGGAGATTTATGAAGAGGCGCAAAAGCATTCTTTGGATATTAGTGCGCCGTACTATAATCTGATTTTAATGAATGTTCAGGAGAAGAATGATAAGCGGATGGCGGGAGAAATCTGTCAGAAATGTTATGAAGAGATGATGCGTTTTTTAATGCGCTTTTCCAATTATTATATTGTCTTCAGATGGAGTGTTAATGTATATGGCATTATGATAAAGGGTGAGGAAGAGAATATTGCGGAAAGGACGAAAAAATGTTTAGAGGGGATAGAACAGACTTGCAAGCAGTATGAAGAGGTACTGGACTGGTATGCGGCAGCAGGCGTTCCGGTTGAGCGGTTTAGTCTGCTCTCAGATTGCTACAGGAAGTTAAATCATATTTTTAACTATCGATTCTTTGAGCCGTCGAAACATATTCTGTCGGAGAAAGAACAGACAGAGCCGATGCAGGAGAGAAGAACGGGAGACTTGGAGACAATTGATATAGCTAAGATTAATCCGGAGCTGTTTAAGGTTTTTCTTGCTAAGGGGCAGAAAGAGGAAGTGGAAGACTTTGTAGCCAACTTTTTGAACGGTATTGGAGAAGCGCTGAAATCAAAAATATTTTGGGACTATTTACTGCTTAATGTCCGCTTTACGGCGCTTGGTTATATAGAAAGTCTTGGTGGTACGCAGAAAGAGTTTTTAGAGAGACTTAATTCAGACAATATTCAGAAGATGGAAATCAGTCTGGAAAATATGCAGCATTATATCGAAGATACTTTAACACAGGTTATTGCTTTTCGTGACAGGGAAAGCGCCAGTCAGGGAAAGAAAACGCTGCAAAAGGCATTGTCATATATTGAAGAAAATTATATGCAGGAAAGTCTTTCTTTGAATGAAATTGCAGAGGAAATGGAAGTAAGTCCCAATTATTTCAGTGCAATGTTCAGTCAGGAAATGCAGATGACCTTTGTAGAATATGTGACGGGGAAACGCATGGAAAAAGCAAAAGCGCTGCTTCTGGAGACGGAAATGCGCTCCCATGAAATTGCGCTTGCAGTAGGTTATAAAAATCCGCATTATTTCAGTTTTGTATTTAAAAAAACACAGAACTGTACACCGAGAGAATACCGTACCGGCAAAGAGAAGATTTAGCTGTCCCACGGGGAAACGCTGCCGCGCTCTACAAGGTGCCAAGGTATCTGCACGGATGCCGGGTTTCGTCCCTGTAGTTTATTTACGAGAATAGATATGGCAGTAGATGCCATTTCGTGCGGGTCATGAGAAAGAGAAGTCAGCCGCGGTGTTGATAATTCACTGAGATAGCTGTTATCGAAGCTGACAATACTGATATCTTCCGGAACCCGGATATTATTGTAAGACAATTCTTTTATCAGCCAGTAGGCTATTTCATCATTATGGCAGATAACAGCGGAACAGGGCTGCAGGTTCCGGTGGATAAAATCCGATAGAAACCGTGTGTCTTGTTTTTCTTCCAGATGTAAAAGCTGCTCTGTTGTGAACCAAAAAACGTTGTCTTCATTGACTGGCGCATTAGACTCCAACAGAGCGCGGATATATCCTAAATAACGTTCCTGCCCTTGCAGCATATCTAATTGAAAAATACCGGCAATTTGCTTATGCCGCTGTTTTAACAGAAATTGTCCGAGCATATATCCGCCGGTATAATTATCATCTTTTACACATAAGGAAACCGGAAGATTAGAATAGCATCCATGTAAAAAAACAATAATCGTTCCCTTGGCGGAAAGTTCTTCATATAAGTCATGATTTGGCGTCGGAAGCGCACTGCGGGAAGGTTCCACAATCAGAGCGCGCGGAGGCGTCTGCGTTAGATTTTGCAATATGTTACGCTCTATATCTATCCGGTTCTGTGTAATAAAAACGGAAATGGAATAGCTTTCTTTTGACAAAAAGGCTTCCAAATCATTTAGAAGTGACGGGAAAATATATTCCGTATCGGAAGAGAGCAAAATAGCAACCCGGTTTTGGTTTGTTTCCGGCAGAAGCCCTGTTGCATAGGAGCCGCTGCCCTGTCTTCTGGCAATCAATTTTTCATTTTCCAGCAGAGAAAGTGCCTGACGTACAGTCTGGCGGCTGACCTGAAATTTTTCACATAATGCTTTTTCCGTGGGCAGCTTGGAAATACCGCGGGACAGATTATCACTCAATTCGGTTTTTAACTGCTCTGCTAATGTTTGATATTTTGTGCTCATGAAAAATCTCCCGATATAATTTATTATTATAAAAATAACATAATTTTGTTATAAAATTAAGAGAATACCCATTTTTTGATATAAAAAATTTATGATACTTAAAAAAAGAAAAGTAAAAAAAATACTTTTTGCTTATTGTATAGAAGATATGCTTATATAAAATAACGTTATAAAATACACGGTTGAACTTGTGTGGAACTATCACA
>CAMWMM010000049.1 GCA_947175285.1 uncultured Lachnospiraceae bacterium | reverse complement strand
TATTTATATTGTTTAGCAGAACTATTTGGCAAAAAGTTAAAGGTTAACATTCCTCTGGTTATTTATATTATATTAGACATATTCTTGTTAACTGGCATAAATCAATATGGCGCTCCAGAATATCTGATGTCATTAAGTTATATTGGAATGTTTTTATATGGATTACTATGTTATAGAGAAAATATTAAAATAACTTTAGTAAACTGTGTTCTTTCTGCAGCGATTGTAGCTGTTTTACAATTATTGGTATTATTTCCAATATATTATCTGCTTATCACGAAAAACGAGTATATGGAAGTTGCAGCTTTACTGATTAATATAGTATGCTTTTTGCTGATTGTGCTGTGCAGCCATAAGATAAAATTAATGAAAGTATCTGCATTTTTTATGAAAAGGAATAAATTGATTGTAGGTATTACAGTTCTGATTCTTGTTGGATTTGCAGTTAAGTCTTATCAAATAATAAATAAAGGTGTTATATGGGGCGAAACATATATCCAGATATTGTATTTTTTCTTTATCTTTTTGTTTTTAATATATGAGTGGCAGAAAACTAAGACGGATGCTGAGAGGAAAAAGACACAGTTAGAGATGAACAAGCTGTATTATGACGCGTATGACCAACTAATTATGCTTGTCAGAGAAAGACAGCACGATATGAAGAATCATATTGGCGCGATTTTAGGAATGATTTATGCAACGGATAATTATGAGGAACTGGCGGAGAAACAGAAAGAGTATTGCGGTTATGTGATGGAACAGAATGAGAAGACAAAACTGGTATTATCTACAGGGAATCCATTAATTTCCGGTTTTTTATACAGCAAAATACAGGAAGCGGAAGGTAAGGGTATCAAAATAGAATATTATATCGGGGTAGCGAAAATCGAGGCGATACTGCCTGAATATGAGTTAATCGAAATGATGAGTATTTTGACAGACAATGCAATCGACGCACTTAGTAAGACAGATGAAAATGAGAAAGACTTGTTCAGAGAAATTCGTATTTGCTTAAAAGAAGCGGAAGAAATAGAGAATTATATTGAATTAACGATAGCCAACACCAGTGAGTATTATGATGACGATATGACGGAGCGCTTCTTTGAGACAGGATACAGCAGTAAAGGAAAAGGACGCGGTATCGGGCTGTCAAAACTTAAGCGGCTTGTACAAGAAAAGAAAGGTGATATCATTGTAAGTAATGAACTGCATGACGGAAGAAATTATCTGACATTTACAATCATGTTGCCTAAGAATGAGAAAAGCTGATTTTACAGTCTGGCTGCAAAAATAGAAATTAAAAATATAGTTGATTATTTTACAAAGTCTGTATATACTAGAATTAAAAGTAAATGTTTGCCGCTTGCTGATGGTGCGGGATATAAATGATTCAGTTCGCTAATAGTGCCACTTGCTATACAGGTGGGATATAAATGGTATAGTATGTAAATGTTCCTCACCGGTAGATACCGGTGGGGAATTTTCGTAAGAAGTAGTTGAAAAAAGGAGCATATTATCTATATGGAGATACAACAGGGATATTCTTATCATATCAAAGATGAATTTTTTGATTTGGTAAATGACAAATATTTGATGAGCAATAAAGAAAATGAAAATTACCGGCCGCATTTTTATGCAATACAGGATAAGAAGAATCCTGCTCTTTATTGGATGATTCCGATAAGCTCACAAGCAGGAAAATATAAAGGGATTATCGAAAAGAAGAAGAAAAAATATGGGAAGTGTAATACAATTGTTAGTGGTAAATTTGCAGGGAAAGAAAATGCTTTTCTGATTCAAAATACGTTCCCCATTATCGAAAAATATTTTGACCATGTGCATACAATAGAGGCAAAGCCGGTTACAGTACATAAGGAGTTGAACGAAATCCTTACAGAAAATCTTAGGGAAGTATTAGCAATGCATAGCCGTGGAATGAAATTGACATTTACGGATATTGATGCGATTAAGATGCTTATGGAAAGGGAGTTGAAAAACTAATAAAAAAGACAGAAATCCTATAATTTGGATTTCTGTCTTTTTTATTAGTCTTCCGTCGGGAATTCCGGTTCACCGAAAAAAAAGTGACTGCGGCTGCCAAGAGGTAGAAAAACGTCAAGCGCCAATGCAGCGCTGCAAAGAGCAAGTACGTTTTTTCTAAGCCAGTTTTTCATGATGTTTCACCTCCCATAATATTTTTGTTATAGATAATTGGAGCGTGTGTAATACAACGGTCCAAAAACTAACAATGAGATATTTGCTGTCCGGGAAAATGTAAAACAGCACAGCGACTATAAAAACAACCTGAAAGGACTGTATCTTTGCTTTTTTTGCAAATTCGTTCTTCTTCTTTATCATATCCTCTTCCCGTACTACAGGTCTTTCTCTTAAGGAAGCAGATCCAATCATATAATCCAAAACCGCGCACAGAAGCAAAATCAAATAAATCACTAAAGGATGTACCGGAATCATATCGGGAAGGATACAGATGACCGAGTACAAATAAACGAAAGAGACTAAAAAGCATGTCCAGTATTTATGAAAATGAATGCCGCCGCCTCTGGTGCGTAGCAGAATCAGCGGAACGACCGCGTATAAAAATTCCGGTAATCTGCCTATTGCAAGAAAGAAAACAAAAAATATCAATGTCTTACTCACATCATATAAAATTCCGGTGAATGAAAACCGAAGCAGCTTTATCTGATAATCTGAAAAACCATATTCGGCTTGAACTTTATTTAATAAATATTCCATATGAATAACCTTGCTCCTTCCTTTATCTCTTCTAGTTAGGCGATTGAGAAACTCTGTTTCTAAAACAAGAGCCTGGACAAAATGAACAAATAAGGGGTGAATTGCCACTGCATCTGAACCCCGCTTTGTTCATTTTGTTCAGACTCATGGTTTTAGAATTTAGTTTCGCAATCACTTAACTCGCTTTGTTATCCCAATTCTAAAACAAAATAAACGAAAGGCAGGATTTCATACTTAAAAAGGCGGGATTTGACATTTAATGACCAAAAAACAGTAAATTTTGACTTTTTTGCCATAAAATGTGCAATTCGATAGAGAAAAAGACCGGTTCAGGAAAATAAAGCGGGAATTGCCGGATTTTGCGCCAAGATAGAAGTAATATGGCGGTTAGTATGCCTGGGTAAGAAAGGTATTGCAAAGGTTGAATAAATTCTCTGATGAGCAATTTATTCAACCCAGAATTTGTGCCGGAGCGTCACAAATTCTATTAATCGCAGGTCAGAATCTGAAATTCTGACCGCGGCCTCAGCGTAAACGCTTCGGAATGGAGAAAAGATGAAAAGTTTCTATCATAGAATACGCAAAAAAGATATTTGTGTTGCATGGAAGGAAAAGTACTATCAGGATTTGGAAACAATGCAGGAACAGTATGATGTTTTCCTACATGATATGAAACATTCGATGAGAACCATCGCGGCGCTGGCAGAGACAGGCGATTGTGACAGGATAGGATGTTTGATAAAGGATTTAAGAGTGGCGCTCGGAAATATCGAATGGAAAATGATATGCTCGCATAAGATATTGAATGCCTTGCTGGTGGAGAGAAAAGAATATGCAGATGACAATGGTGTCATATTGGGACTGGATATCAAGGAGCCGCTATATCTTCAGGATATAGAGGATACGGATATCATAACCCTGATGGGTAATCTGTTAGATAATGCGATTGCAGCAGAGAAAAGAGTGAAAAGCAAAAAAGGTGTTTTGTGCTGTATGTGGATGCCAAGAGAGGGACGGCATGTGCTCATTCAGGTAGAAAACAGCTATGAGGAGAAGCAGGACAATAAGGAAAACAACAGAGAGCCAAAGGCGCGTATCGGAGAAAAGCACGGCATCGGATGTAAGAGCATGAAGAAGATTGTGAAAAAGTATGGCGGAATTATGGAAAACAGTAAAACGGATGGGCGATACCGGGTAAAGATAATTCTGCCCGTGCAGAGCGAATGGAATGAGGATGCTTCTCAGGGCTTGAAACAGCGGGAATCACAATGAATCAGCTATTGCATAATACCAGTAAATAAGGTAAAATTCCTATTAGGGATTTTACCTTATTTTGGTTTATCATTTATATTATTGGAAGAGTCAGGGAGTTGCGAAAACGGCATGGAAAAAATTGTATTTGTGATTCCGGATATGCCGGGCGGCGGTACGGAGCGTGTTGTGGCATTGCTGGCAAATGAATATTGTAAAAGAGGAATCGAAACGGCTATTTTATTATTTGCGGGGCATGAGACGGCGTACCGTCTGGATGATAGAATTGAAGTAGTCAGTATGGGAATGCCGACACACGGAAGTTTTCGGGCCAGAATACAAAGAATTTGGAGAATGAGGAAATATTATAAGGAGAATCAGAACTGTCAGATTTGGTCATTTAGTGTTATGGGAGCTGTGTTTTCCGTATTTGCAGCATGGGGGCAGAAACACTATTTCCTTGTATCGGAAAGAAGCGATCCGAGACAGTATGAGCATCCGAAGATTCGGAACTTTGCCTATTATTTTGCTGATGTTGTTATATGCCAGACAGAAGAGGCAATGAAGTATTTCCCGCAGGGAATCAGGGAAAAATCTGTTGTTATTTCTAATCCACTTGATATGGGAGGGGTAGAGCCTTATGATGGAGAACGGGAAAAGAAAGTTGTAGCGGTAGGACGGTTAGTGGAAGTAAAAAACTATGAATTGTTGATTCAGGCGTTTGCCCGTTTTACAGAGGAATTTCCGGAGTATACATTGGAGTTTTACGGAAAAGGGGAGCGGGAAACGAAGTTAAAAGAACTTGCTGTGCAGATGAGCATTGAAAAGAAGGTTATTTTTCACGGATTTTCTGACCGGGTGCAGGAAGAAATACGAAAAGCTTCTATCTATGTTATGTGTTCCAATTATGAAGGCATTTCTAATTCTCTCATGGAGGCAATGGCATTAGGTATTCCGGTCATTGCTACGGATTGTCCGATTGGTGGTTCGAGAATGTATATTGAAAATGAAAGAAACGGACTTCTGATTCCGGTAGGCGAGGTAGATTCACTTGTACAGGCAATGAAAAGAATTGCTGAAGATGCAGACTTTGCCGATAAGCTTGGTCTGGAAGGAAAAAAGGTAAGAGAAAATAACAGGATTGATAGAATTGCTGACTGCTTTTTGCAGGCAAAAGGCGGAGAGAAAAGAGCATGATGAGTAAGAAAATATTGATTATCAATCCCATTTTATATACATCTGAAACAAATCAGATTCCAAAAGTAAATTCTATCAAAGATACCATGATTTATACATTGTGCCTTGGATTTGTGAAATTGGGGCATCAGGTGACATTACTTGCTGCACGGGACTATCAGCCGATAAATAAGGAAACTTATGATTTTCCCATAGTGTTTATGGAAACAGTAGTGCATAAAGTATTTCAACCTAGGTGTCTTCCTTATATGCCGAAATTACGTAGTTTTTTGAAACAGCATAAAGAGTATGATTTGATTATTTCCAGTGAGGTTTTCGGTACATGGTCTTATACGGCGGCAGGAATTTATCCGGAGAAAACGATTATCTGGCAGGAATTAGCGAAACATAACAACATTTTGCATAAAATCCCATCCAAAGTATGGTATAATATTATTGCACATTTTATGATGCGTAAAATTTTAGTGGTTCCAAGGTCAGAGGCTGCAGCGGGTTTTATTAGACGGTTTATGCCGCATGTTACGAATGTCAGTATTGACCATGGCGTGGATTTGAATAAGTTTCCATTGCCGGAACAGATGCAAAAAAAGAATCAGTTTGTAGTCGTTTCCCAATTGATTGAAAGAAAACGAATTGATTATACAATTTTGCAATTTAAGGATTTTCTGGAGAAAGGATATCAAGACTATAAATTATATATCATTGGGCAGGGAGAACAGAATGAAATGCTGCGGATGCTTGTCAGACAGCATTATTTGGAGAAGTCCGTTATCTTTTGCGGTCAAATGAGTCATGAGCAGTTATTGCCGATTGTGGCGGATTCCAAAGCGCTTCTTATTTCCACAGAAAAAGATAACAATATGGTATCGATTGTGGAGAGCATTGCGGCAGGAACGCCGGTTATCACAACGTCAGTGCCTTATAATGCAGCTTATATCAGGCGTGAGAGTCTCGGCATTGTATCGGATAACTGGAATGCAGAAGATTTGGATGTAATATGTACGGAAAACGACATATATGTCAGAAACTGTGTGCGCTATCGTGAAAAACTCTCTAATACTTATATTGCCGGACAGTTTATCCAATTATTAGAAAATATGACAGACTGAGGAAAGGACAGGATAATAAAGATGAAAATAGCAGTAGCAGGAACGGGATATGTTGGTTTGGTGGCAGGTGTCTGCTTTGCCGAAAAAGGACATGATGTGACCTGTGTCGATGTGGACGAAAAGAAAGTAAAAATGATGGAGTCCGGTATTTCTCCTATTTATGAAGAGGGACTGGAAGAACTGATGCGTAAGAACAATGCGGCAGGAAGACTTCATTATACGACAGACTATCGCAGCGCTTACCGGGATAAAGAAGCTATTTTTATCGGTGTAGGTACACCGGAGCAGCCGGACGGCTCGGCTAATCTGGATTATATTGCAACAGTTTCCAGGCAGATTGCGGAATCTGTTGAATCAGACTGTCTGGTAGTTGTAAAATCTACGGTTCCGGTCGGAACGAATGATAAAGTAGAACAGTTTATCCATGATTTTCTGGTAAAAGATGTACACGTAGAAGTTGCTTCTAATCCGGAATTTCTGGCACAGGGTTCGGCAGTTCATGATACCCTGCACGCGGCAAGGATTATTATCGGAACGGAGAGTAAAAATGCGGAGGCTGTTTTAAAAAAGATTTATGAGCCGTTCGGGCTGCCGATTGTATCAGTGAACAGACGCTCTGCAGAGATGATAAAGTATGCCTGCAATGATTTCCTTGCATTGAAAATTTCTTATATGAATGATATTGCTAACTTGTGTGAGCTGGTAGGAGCGGATATTGATGCGGTAGCGGAGGGTATGAGTTATGATGCCAGAATCGGTTCCCGCTTTTTAGGCGCAGGAATCGGATATGGCGGAAGCTGTTTCCCGAAAGATACGAAAGCATTAAAATATCTGGCACATCAGCATGGGTATACATTGCGTACCGTGGAGGCTGCGGTGGATGTCAATGCAGAGCAAAAGACCAGACTGTATCGAAAAGCCAGCAACCGCATGATTACATTTCATAATCTCAGAGTTGCGGTTTTAGGGCTTGCCTTTAAGCCGGGTACGGATGATTTGCGTGAAGCGCCGTCTTTGGATAATATACAATTATTATTGGAAGAGGGAGCGGATATTTACGCATATGACCCGGTTGCAGTGGAGAATTTTAAGAAGCGCTACCCGGAAGGTGCGCTGGAAAAAGGCAGCATTCATTATGTAAAGACTGCGGAAGAGGCATTACAGGATGCCAATATTTGTTTTATTTTTACGGAGTGGGATGAAATCAAAGCTGTTCCGGCAGCGGAATTTAAGAGATTAATGCGTATTCCGCTTGTATACGATGGGCGGAATGTGTTTAATGTTCAGGAAATGAAAGATGCCGGAGTGGAATATTATAGTATCGGACGTTCTTAGGAGAGGTAGAATATATGAAGCAGCTTGATATTGGAAAAACTTATGTAGTGACTGGCGGTGCGGGCTTTATCGGCTTTCATTTGTCAAAAAAGCTTTTGGAGGCGGGAGCGGAAGTAGTCGGCTTTGATAATCTGAATGATTATTATGATGTTTCACTGAAAAAGGACAGATTAAAAATTCTGGAGCAGTATGAGCATTATACATTTGTAAAAGGTGATTTGGCGGATAAAGGGGATGTACTTGCGCTATTCGAGGAATATCGTCCGCATATTGTCGTCAATTTGGGAGCGCAGGCTGGTGTGCGTTACAGCATAGATAATCCGGATTCCTATATGCAGTCTAATATCATGGGATTTTTTCATATTCTGGAAGCATGCCGTTATTTCCCGGCAGAGCATCTTGTTTATGCTTCCTCCAGTTCCGTTTATGGCGGTAACAAGAAAGTACCGTTTTCAACGAATGATAAAGTGGATGAACCTGTCAGCCTGTATGCTGCGACAAAAAAGTCCAATGAATTGATGGCGTATGCGTATAGCAAACTGTACCGGATTCCGGTGACAGGACTTCGTTTCTTTACCGTATACGGACCTTTTGGCAGACCGGATATGGCATATTTTAAATTCACGAAAAAGATTTTGGCAGGGGAACCGATTCAGATATATAATAAAGGCGATATGTACCGCGATTTTACCTATATTGATGATGTTGTGCAGGGAATAGAGAATGTTCTGTGCAATCCGCCGGAAGCGGATAAAAACGGTGTACACGCTAAACTGTATAATATCGGTAACAATCAGCCGGAAAGACTGATGCATTTTATTGAGATATTGGAAAGGTGTCTTGGAAAGACAGCGATTAAAGAGTATCTGCCTATGCAGCCGGGAGATGTCTATCAGACATATGCCGATATCACTGATTTAATGCAGGATTATGATTTTAAACCGAATACGCCGTTAAAAGACGGACTTGGCAAATTTGTCCGTTGGTATCGGGAATACTACAAGGAATAGAAAAAGCTCGCAGACAAAGGAAGGAGCAGAGTTATAAGGATGAAAAGAGAGATACCGGTTTTGTATCTGGTTGTTCCATGTTATAACGAGGAAGAAGTCGTAGAGAAATCCGCGCGCGTGATGCGCGATAAGATTTGCCGCCTGATGCAGGAGGGGAAAATTAAGACCGGAAGTAAGATTATGTTTGTCAATGACGGCAGTAAAGATAACACCCTGCGGCTTTTACATCAAATAGCGGCGCAGGATGGAATATTTTCCGTTGTCAGTCTTGCGGGAAATTACGGTCATCAGAGCGCTGTTCTTGCAGGTATGATGACGGCAAGGCAATATGCGGATGTTGTTGTGACAATTGATGCGGATTTGCAGCAGGATATTGAAGCATTGGATAAGTTTCTGGCAGCTTATATGGATGGCTGTGAGGTTGTATATGGCGTACGGAATGACAGACATTCCGACGGCACTTTTAAAAAGAGTACCGCAACACTCTATTATAAATTGATGCATCTGCTTGGCAGCAAAGTGATTGCCAACCATGCGGATTACAGACTTATGTCTAAGAAAGCACTGGATGCGCTTTCGGAATATAAAGAGACAAATTTATTCCTGCGCGGATTGATTCCGACGATGGGATTCGCTTCCGATGTAGTATATTTTGATGTCAAAAAAAGAGAGGCTGGACACTCCAAGTATACGCTCGGAAAAATGATGACGCTTGCGTTAGACGGCATTACCTCGATGAGTGTCAGACCGCTTCGTTTGATTGCGGTGATGGGATTTGCCGTAAGCCTTTTCAGTGTGGTGATGTCAATTATCAGTCTGGTGGATTGGATAAGGGGCAATAATGTACCGGGTTATACGACCAGTCTTCTCATATCGCTTATTATGGGCGGTATTACACTATTATCTTTGGGAATTATTGGTGAATATATCGGAAAGATTTATATGGAGACGAAGAAACGTCCCCGCTATATTATAGATACTTTTGTATGGAAACCGGAATCGTCAGAAAAAACAGACGCTTCCGTACAAACGGAGGAAGAGAATGCCTGAAATAGATGTTCATGCAGATGATTATGCGCTTACCGTTCATACATCGGCGGATATTTTAGAATGTATGAAAGAAGGAAAGTTAAACAGTATTAGTATTGTACCGAATATGTCCTGCTTTGAAGAATGTATGGAGATGCTTTATAAGGCGGTGCCGGCACTGCCTTTTTTGCCGTCCATGTCTGTTCATCTGGATTTTGTGGAGGGAAAATGTCTGGCAGGAGCAAAGGCGGTTCCGCTTCTTGTTTCTCCGGACAGCGATATGACAGGCGTGTCATGGGGAAAACTGTTTCTGTTTTCTTATCATCCGATGAAACGGAAAGCCGCAGGGCAGCAGTTGGAAAAAGAGATAAAAGCGCAGATAGAGACTGCGTGGAAAGCAATACGCCATTGCATGGAACTGGCAAAGGCAAATCAGATTCCCTGTAAACAGAAAGGTATGCGAATTGATTCTCACCAACATGCTCATATGATTCCGGTCGTATGGGAGGCATTAACGGAAGTTATTGCAAAAGAGGAATATCCGGTAGAGTATATCCGCAACTCGAAAGAAGTACTTGCTCCGTTTTTATCGGAAGTATCATTGTGGAAGACATACCGGCCGGTTAATTTTATAAAAAACAGATTGTTATCGCTCTATTCTCATAAAGCAGACCGTTATGCATCGGCGCATTCGATGAAAAAGATGTATTTATGGGGGCTTGTTATGAGCGGACGAATGGATTATGACAGGATTGTCAGATTATATCCGAAGATAGCTGCAAAAGCCGGGAAGGAGAATAGAACATTAGAGTTCTGTTTTCATCCGGGCATTGCCCTACCGGAGGAAATCACAGCGGAAATCGGAGAGAATGCGGCGAAAGACTTCTATCTTTTGTCTGACAGACAGACAGAAAAGAACGCTGTTATGCGCCTGAGTTTATTCGACTAATTGGTGCATCTTTGGTATTTCATTGATTAATATTTCCATAAAATAGGCAGCGCCTTCATCGTTCAAGTGGTCGGCATCCATAAAATAGGCAAGATTGCTGCGAAATCTGGCATCACAAGAATAGTCATAATATTCGACGCCTGTGTCAGAAACAATAGTATTCACTGTTTCCTGAAATTCCTGTATGAATGTTTCTGAAACCAAATCCTGATAGTATTCGGAAAAGGGCGGTGTAATCAGAATTGGCGTGATATTCTGCTCTTTACAGTAATTGACAATGTCATACAGGTTTTGGATTCTTTCCGGCAGAAAATATTCTTCTTTATTATCAAAATGTCTGCTGTAACGTTCCTGTGCCATCCGTGTAAATTCTTCCGTATCAATTTCATTATCTTCAGCAGCCAGTGCGACTATGGACAGCCTGAGATTGGGAAACAGTTTGAGAATATCTTCTCCTGCGGTTAGAATCGGCAGTTTATTGGTGGTAATATCGATGTATGGGTCATAATTCGGAATGTTTTCCGGTGAAAGACAGTGATAGTAGCGCAGACTCATCGCTTCAGCTTCCTTTTCGTTGACAACTTCATTATTAAAGGAAAAATAAGAAACCGGAATGAGCATAATGCTGTCTTCATCCATATATTGCGCATATTCTTTTAAAATGGCAAAATCATAGTCATAGGACTGGCTGGTGTTGCCGAAATTAAAGCATTCGTATCCCTGCATTTCCAGCGCTTCATAGTTGAAATCATACAGACCGTGAGAACTGCCGAGGTTGCCGACTTTTACCTGTGTAACATCATATCCTAATGATGAGAATTTGCTGACATCCAAATATTTCTGTGAATTGATTCTTCGATATGGTTTATTGAGACAATAAATAATCAGAACAGCTGCCGCCGGAATCAACAGACATTTTAATAAAAAGCGTGATACGTCGTATATTTTTTTCATTGTAATTCCTCCGTTAAAACTGAAAATAAATAAATTCCGTTGCAATGCCCTTAGGTGAAAATAATGCAATGATAACTAACAACAAAATATATACAGGCCATCTGACAAGGCATATCTGTTTGGAAAATTCCTTTATGACATCATATTTAAGCGAGAGATAATCATAAATGCCAAGCACTAATACGGATAGAGCCATTCCCATCATCTGCGCATATGACATGTCGAGACAGATAACGGCTGTTTTTAAATAATTAAGAGGGCGCGAGGCGTCCCAGAACAGGCGGGAAATAACCCACACAGCATCCTCCATACTGTTAGCACGGAAAAAAATCCATGTAAAGCACAGCACGATAAATGTGGCAGGTAACTGCCAGAAATGTTTCCCATGTTTTTTCCCTTTTGGATAAATAATCGTTTCTATAATCTGGAGCAGTCCGTGAATGCCGCCCCACACGAGAAAGGTAAGCGTACTGCCGTGCCAGAAACCGCTGATGAAAAACGTAAGGAGCAGGTTAAAAAAATGCCTCCATTTTGGCCCTCTGTTACCGCCTGCCGGAATATAGACATAATCCCGGAACCATGAGGAGAGCGAAATGTGCCAGCGGCTCCAAAATTCCTTAATCGAAAAGGAAAAATAAGGACTTTTAAAATTGGTCATTAAATCAATGCCGAATAATTTTGCACAGCCGATGGCAATATCGGAATAACCGGAAAAGTCACAGTAAATTTCAATAGCAAACATAACGGTAACAACAATAAAGGCAAGTCCCACATAAGAATATACGTTATCATACAGACTGTTTACGGTAATTGCGAAAACATCGGCAATGACTAATTTTTTATAATAACCCCATGCCATTAGTTTTAATCCGTATGTGACATCTTCATATTTGAAAGGACGTTCTTTTTTCAACTGAGGTAAAAGTGCCTCCGCCCTGCCGATAGGACCGGCGAGAAGCTGTGGGAAAAAGGAAACAAAGAGCGCATAATATCCGAAATGCTTTTCCGCGCTTATTCTGCCATGGTAGACATCAATCAGATATCCCATGGACTGGAAAAAATAAAAAGAGACGCCTGCGGGAAGAAGTATAGTTAAAGCCAAAGGCTGCAACGACAGTCTTCCGGCGGCAATCATATCATTTAACCGTGCAATAACAGGATTTGCCGTTTTAAAAAAGATAAGAATAGCGACAAGCGGCACAATGCCAAGCAGCAAATTTCGCCTTTTCTCTTTAAGTGAGTGTGCTTTTTCGAAAGAAAGGGCAAGCAGATACGTTAACAGCGTCGTCAAAAAAAGCAAAATGCCGTACCATAGATGCAGATTCATATAAAAGGCATAACTGGCAAGCAGCAAAAATCCCCATCTGTATTTATGCGGAACAATATAATATAAAATAAATACAACGATAATAAAAATACCGAAAGATATCGAATTAAAAAGCATGTAAACACCTCAATTTCAAAATCCTGCTTTTAAAAGTTTACCACAAATTGGAAAAGTGGAACACAAAATCTGTGTTATTAAGAAAGAATTAATAATTGCCCGTTATATAGCAGCCGCTTTGTGGACATACAGGGGATAAATGTGATAAGATAATAAAAAATTATCAAAGGGACAGGCATCGAATGAGTATTACCTCTTTTTATTTTTTGTGTTTTTTTGCAGGTATTTTAGTCATATATTACAGTATTCCCAAACGCTGGCAGTGGGGATTCCTGCTGCTTTGCAGTGCTGCCTATTATTTGTTTACGGGTAACGGCATTCTGATTTTATATCCGGTTTTTTCGGTGGCTGTATGCTATTTTGGCATACGGGCAATGACAAAAACGGAAGAGGAGAGAAAGAAAAAAGCAGCGCTGGCAGCAGTGCTCATTGTGAATCTGGGTATTCTGTTTTTCTTGAAATACATTAATTTCGGCATTAATACGGTCAATGGCATTGCAGGCATTTTCGGCGTTTCAGAACCTGTCCTGCACGGATTTCATTTTCCGGTTCCGCTCGGCGTTTCTTTTTATACGTTTTCTTTGCTGGGGTATGTGATAGATGCTTATTATGGCATTGCGAAGCCGCAGCCGAATCCGGTAAAACTTGCTTTATACGGCATGTATTTTCCGGCAATGATTTCCGGTCCGATTTTGCAGTACAGAGAATGCGGAGAGCAGTTTTTTACCGCACATGCGTTTGATTATCATAAAGTGACAAGAGGCGTACAGCGGATGCTGTGGGGACTTTTCAAGAAGTTAGTCATTGCAGAGAGACTGCGGGTGCTTGTAGATACCGTATATGGGCAGTATTCTGACTATCCGGGCGCTTATATCTGGATTGCGACGATTTGTTATGCGTTTCAGTTATATACGGACTTTTCGGGCTGTATGGACATTGTGTTAGGAATGTCGGAAAGCCTTGGGCTTACGCTTCCGGAGAATTTCCAAACACCGTTTTTTGCAAAAAGCGTAGCGGAATATTGGAGAAGATGGCACATTACACTGGGTGTCTGGATGAAAGAGTATGTATTTTATCCGCTTTTGCGGTCCCGTTTTTTTACCGGATTAAATAAGTCCTGGAAACAAAAATTCGGGAAAAAAAGAGGAAAACAATACGCTACGTTTGTCGCGATGTTTATTTTATGGTTTACGGTAGGCGTCTGGCACGGCGGAGAATGGAAATATGTAATCGGCTCCGGTCTGCTCCACTGGTTTTATATTGTTATGGAGGAATTGCTGGAGGCGCCCTGTGTGCAGTTTATGGATAAAATGCATATCAATGCAAAAGGCAAGTTTATCGGAGGCATTCGTATCTTAAGAACGTTTTTGCTGGTATGCATCGGAGATTTATTTTTCCGCTCGGATTCTGTCGGCGCAGCGTTTGCCATGTTAAAAGAAGCAGTGACAGTTTGGAATCCCGGTATTTTATGGAACGGCGCATTGACGGAACTTGGTCTTGATGCATCTGAGATGGTAATTGCGGTTCTTTCTTTGTTGTTGCTGCTTCTGGTATCCTGTTTACAGCAGAACGGTTCTGTGCGTGACAGAATTGCAAAAAAGATTCTTCCGGTCAGATGGATTATATGGTATGCATTGCTGTTTGGAGTCATTTTATTTGGCTGCTATGGACCTGAGTATAGCGCGGCGGAATTTATTTATCAGGGATTCTAGCGCAGCCTGATAAAATTGTTGTGATTCAGGGTAGAGAATAAAAATAATTTATGCTATGATAATAGGGTGAAAATAAATTTTCACCCGCGAGTTTGGTGCTTAAGCGCTTTCAGCGCTGCCCAAACATCGCAAGTTTAGGAAAGGCATGGGATTATAATGGACAAAATTGCGGTTTTGATTCCTTGTTATAATGAAGAAAAAACAATTGCCAAAGTGGTAAAAGATGCAAAAGAAGCGCTGCCGGAAGCAGTTATTTATGTATATGACAATAATTCCAAAGACCGTACGGTAGAACTTGCAAAAGAAGCAGGAGCACAGATACGGTATGAATATATGCAGGGAAAAGGAAATGTTATCCGTCGTATGTTTCGGGAGATAGAAGCGGAATGTTATATTATGGTGGATGGAGATGACACGTATCCGATGGAATATGCCAGAGAAATGGCGGATAAAGTACTGCATCATAATGCGGATATGGTAGTAGGGGACAGACTTTCATCCACATATTTTACAGAGAATAAAAGACCGTTTCATAATTTTGGAAACAGTATTGTCCGCAGCAGTATCAATAAACTGTTTCATTGTAATATCAAGGATATTATGACCGGTTACAGGGCATTCAGCTATGGCTTTGTCAAAACGTTTCCGGTGCTTTCCACGGGATTTGAGATTGAGACGGAAATGACGATACATGCAGTTTATAATAATTTACAGATTGACAATGTCATTGTGGATTACAGAGACCGTCCGGCGGGCAGTGAATCAAAGCTGAACACCTTTTCTGACGGCTTCAGGGTTTTGCACACGATTGTAAAATTATACAGGGACTATAAGCCTTTTGGCTTTTTCTGTTCATTTGCGGCGATTCTTGCGATTCTTGCCGTTGTTTTGTTTGTGCCGGTTTTCATCTCCTATATTGAGACAGGTCTGGTAATGCGTTTCCCGACGCTGTTTTGTTGCGGATTTCTCGCGTTAGCGGCAATACAGTCATTTTTTGCCGGACTGATTTTGTCTAATATGGCATTGAAGAACCGGAGAGATTTTGAGTATCGGTATGCGCTGGTTATGAGAAACTTCACTGAAAAGTGATGTCTTAGCGTAGTAAGACATCGGGAAAAATATCAGAGTAATTCTTAGAACGCAAGCTGTCCGGTTTGCGTTTTTAATTTGGAACTTCACTTCACAAATGACATTTTGGATTATCCTTTGAGGCTTTTGCACATATTTGTAG
>CAMWMM010000048.1 GCA_947175285.1 uncultured Lachnospiraceae bacterium | reverse complement strand
GATCATAATGGCGGGCGTGAAAGAGTCGGAATGGGTGTGCTTCTGGCGGCATATCTTCAAAATCAGAAGAACCCGGAGGTAGAAAAATCCCTAGAGAAGTTTAAAGAGTATGTATATAGGGAACTTTATGACGAGATGACAGGTATTGTGTATAATGATGTGGGAAGAAATAATCAGTGGCACAGGCTTTATAATTATTCGTGGATGGCAGTTTTTTTCATGGAGTGTTATAAGTTATATGGGGAATCATATGATATGCAGAATATGTATAAAGTTCTGCGGACTTATTATGAACAGGGTGGAAAAAAGTTTTATGCTATAGGAATTCCCATGACAGAATCCATAGAAATCCTGAGAAGGGAAGGTCTCGTAAGGCAGGCAGAGAAATTGCAGACATTGTATCAGGAACATGCTGATTATATTGCAGAAACAGGACTCCGGTATCCGGCTCATGAGGTAAATTACGAGCAGAGTATCGTAGCACCGGCAGTTCATATTTTGTTGCAGGTTTATAAGCTGACCGGAGAGGAAAAATATCTGAAAGCTGCAGAAGAACAATTAAAGGTTTTGGAGCTGTTTAACGGAAATCAACCGGATTATCATTTGTATGAAACTGCAATCAGACATTGGGACGGTTACTGGTTTGGAAAAAGAAAGAATTTAGGAGATACTTTTCCTCATTATTGGAGTGCTCTTTCAGGGATAGATTTTAAACAATATGCAGCAGCAAGTGGGAATGAGGAATATGAAAAACGGGCAGAAAATTCGTTAAGAGGTGTTTTAAGCCTAATCAAAGAAGATGGAAGTGCATCCTGCGCATATGTATATCCCGATTCTGTAAATGCTAAGACGACAGGTTATTATGACCCTTGGGCGAATGACCAAGATTGGGGATTGTACTTTTATATGAAAGATATGCCCGTGCCTATATTTTGACACACAGGCTGCTGTGTCTGAAAAGTCACAGCAGCCTGTATGCTTGTTACGCCTAAGCGCGGTTGCTCACTTCTATAAATTTATTCAGTGTTTCCATAACTTTGCCGGAATCAAGAAGTTCTGCTGCGAGACGGATGCCGTCTGCCATGCTTTCTGCTTTCCCGCCGATATAGAGGGCTGCACCGGCGTTCATTAAGACTGCATTGCGTTTATGCCCTTTTTGACCGCTTAAAATATCGCGTACAATCTGCGCGTTTTCTTCCGGTGTGCCGCCTACAAGGTCAGCTTTGGTACAGCGTTCCAGTCCGAATTGTTCGGGTGTAACAGTGTAGGTTTTATACCATCCGTCTTTGATTTCACAGACAGTAGTAGGTGCGCTCATGGAGATTTCGTCCAGTTTGTCCTGACCGTATACTACCATACCGCGTTTAATGCCGAGACTTATCAAAACCTGTGCCAACGGCTCTACCAGATATTCGTCATATACGCCGAGAAGCTGCATTGCAGGGCTTCCGGGATTGGTAAGCGGACCAAGGATATTGAATACGGTGCGGAATCCCAGCTCTTTACGGATAGCGCCGACATATTTCATGGAAGTATGGTATTTCTGGGCGAAGAAAAAGCACATACCTACTTCATTTAAAAGCTCAATACATTTCTCAGGGCTCTGCTCAATATTGACTCCTAATGCTTCTAAGCAGTCTGCTGTTCCGCATTTGGAGGAAGCTGCGCGGTTGCCGTGTTTTGCTACTTTCATGCCGCCTGCGGCGCATACAAGAGCGGAGGTTGTGGAAATATTGAAGCTGTGTGCATTGTCACCGCCTGTACCTACTATTTCAAATAATTCCATATCAGTAGTCAGTTTGGTGGCATGATCCCGCATTGCCGCAGCACATCCGGCAATTTCATCAGTTGTCTCTGCGCGTGTGCTTTTGGTGGAAAGAGCAGCGAGAAAAGCCGCATTCTGCGTCGGTGTTGTTTCTCCGCTCATGATTTCATTCATGACGGTATAGGCTTCGTCATAAGTGAGGTCTTCTTTGTTTACGATTTTTACAATGGCTTCTTTAATCATAGTAATATCTCCTTTATAAAATTATATAACATGGTTTTGCCGTCCGGCGTCATAATGGATTCCGGATGGAACTGTACGCCGAAAATGGGGTAGGTTTTATGCTGTACTGCCATAATTTCATTATCACTTGTAACAGCAGTGATTTTTAATTCATCAGGCATGGTAGCCGCATCTGCCGCAAGAGAATGATATCTGGCTACGGGAGCTTGTTTCGGGCAGTTTTTGAAAAGCGGACAATCTGCTTCGAACGTAACATCCGATTGTTTTCCGTGCATCAACTCTTTTGCATAGGTAATAGTGGCGCCAAAGGCGGCGCAGATTGCCTGATGACCGAGACAGACGCCGAGAATGGGAATTTCTTTTCCAAGCGTTTTTGCCGTTTCTATGATAATGCCTGCATCTTCCGGTCTGCCGGGACCAGGAGAGAGGATAATGCGGTCAGGTTTTAGCGCCCTGACTTCCTCTACGGTCATTTCGTCGTTACGAATGACTTTTATATCAGGGGTGATTTCCCCGATAAGCTGATAGAGGTTATAGGAAAAACTGTCATAGTTATCTATGAGTAAAATCATAGCTCCACCTCCCCTGCAAGTTCCAGTGCGTTGATGACTGCTTTGGCTTTATTGATACATTCCTGATATTCTTTGTCAGGTATGGAATCGGCGACGATACCCGCTCCGCTTCTGACAAAAACTTTTCCGTTTTTCTTATAGGCAATGCGGATAGCGATACAGGTATCCATATTGCCGGTAAAATCAATATATCCGATTGCGCCTCCGTAAATGCCGCGTTTATTGTTTTCCAGTTCTCCGATAAGCTGGCAGGCGCGGATTTTCGGTGCGCCGGAGAGCGTTCCGGCAGGAAGAACCGCTTCAATGGCGTCTAGTGCGTCACAGTCTTCCCGGATTTCCCCTCTGACCGTAGAACCGATGTGCATGACATGGGAGTAGCGCTCAATGGAATGCAGTTTTTCTACCTGTACGGTTCCGAATTTACTTATTTTTCCAAGGTCATTACGACCTAAATCAACCAGCATATTATGTTCGGCAAGCTCTTTTTTATCGGCAAGAAGCTCGGTTTCTAACGCAATGTCTTCTTTTTCTGTTTTCCCTCTCGGCCTTGTTCCTGCAAGCGGAAATGTGTGCAGTATGCCGTTTTCGAGTTTGACAAGAGTTTCCGGGGATGCGCCTGCGACTTCCACGTCCGTTCCCGAAAAATAGAACATATACGGTGACGGGTTGATGGTACGAAGAACCCGGTAGGTATTGAATAAGCTGCCTTCAAAGGGAGCGCTTAAACGGTTGGAAAGTACGATTTGGAAAATATCTCCCTCATGGATGTGGCGCTTTGCCTTTTCTACCATTTCGCAATACCGTTCTTTGTCAAAAAGGGGTGTGACTTCACCGAGCAGCTTTCCGGCGGGTTCTTCCTTTTTTTCTCCCGTGCGGAGCAGGCTGCATAGCTGTTTTAATTCCATAACGGCTTTGTTATATCCGACTTCAATATCTTCTAAAGGCATATTGACAATGAATATGATTTTCTGGCGGAAGTTATCAAATGCGATAACCTTGTCAAAGAGCATCAAATCAACGTCTTTGAAAGATTCGGTATCGGTTGTTTTAATTCTGACCGCCGGTTCATGGTAGCCCTGATAGTCGTAGGCAAAATATCCGACCAGACCGCCCGTAAAAGACGGCAGATAATCAAAACGGGGACTTTTGTAATCGGCAAGAATCTGGCGTAAAAATGCAGACGGGTCATCCGTTTTAAATGAAATATTGCCGGTTTTCATCTCACCGTCTATACAGGTAATTTCCAGTTTCGGGTCATAGCCGAGAAAAGTGTAGCGTCCCCATTTTTCCTTTTCGGCAACCGATTCAAGCATATAACAGTGCGTCGATACATTTTTAAGGATTCTGATTGCCTCAATCGGCGTACAGATATCCGACAGAATTTCGCAGCTTACCGGCACTACTTTATAGTTACCTGTGGATGCGATTTTCCGGACTTCGTCCAGTGTAGGTGAAAAAATCATATTTTAATTACCATGCCTTTCTCTCAGTTTAAATGGAGGAAAATGTAAAAAAGTCCTTGACAGAATGATTCTTTCTGTCAAGGACGAATAAATACAACGTTAGTTTTTATCCGCGGTGCCACCTTGCATTTACGGGGATACCCCGTACACTTAACCGGATACTGACATATCCTCGGCAACTGACGTATGCCGATACGTTGCAGAATACTCTGTATGCAAAAATCCTTTCTGCTGGATTGCTGCAATACATTTGACTGCACCCTCCGCGGTCCATTTGACAACTTGTTTCTCGCCCGATTCTCAGCTATGCGGGCTCTCTGTATAGGCATCATTGCCGTTATCTCCGCTTCAACGGTTTAAGATATTAAACTTTTGTTATGGTAGCATGTTTTGCGGTGTGTGTCAAGGGATAAAATGGCGCTGTCTTTCGTTATATTTTTTTAAGAATTTTTTAATTGACGTATTTTGGAAATACAGTTAATATATAACATCGTTAAAAATATGGAGAGGAGTAAAAGTATGTTTAAGATAATGAAATATCTTGGAGAGTTTAAAGCAGCGGTTATTGCTGTTATATTTCTTTTGATTCTGCAGGCATACTGTGATTTGGCTCTGCCCTCCTACACTTCGGATATCGTAGATGTGGGAATCGAGCAGGGCGGTATTGAAAATGCCGTACCGGATATCATGCGGGAAGAGACTTTGGAAAGTATCTGTCTGTTTGCAGAAGAGGAAGACGAAAATCTGATTCGGGCATCTTATGCTTTGAATGAGGATGGCAATTATGAATTGCAGACAAAGGATAAGGATGAGATTGCCACATTGAATGAGGCAGTGAAAGTTCCTATTTTAAAGATGATTGGGCAATATGGTGAAGAGATGAGCGATATGATTGCAGAGCAGATGGCAGTCATGTTCGTGAAATCCGAGTATGAGGCTTTAGGGATTGATTTGAATGCGATGCAGACCAGATATCTGCTTAAAACCGGCTCTAAAATGCTGCTTATGGCAATTTTGATGATGGCGGCATCCATTGCGGTTGGTTTTCTGGCAGCAAGGGTTTCCGCAGGAATCGGTATGCAGCTTCGTAACAAAGTGTTCAGGAAGGTAGTATCCTTTTCTCATGCGGAAATGGATCAGTTTTCTACAGCATCTTTGATTACGAGAAGCACGAATGATATTCAACAGGTTCAGATGGTTTCGGTTATGCTGTTACGAATGGTCTGCTATGCACCAATACTGGGAATCGGCGGCATTATCAGAGTGGCAAGTACGAGAACCGGTATGGGATGGATTATTGCGGTGGCAGTCGGCGTTATGCTTTTGTTAGTCGGCACTTTGGTAAGTATTGCCATGCCGAAGTTCAAGCTTATGCAGACCCTGGTAGATAAGATGAATCTGGTATCCAGAGAGATTCTGACAGGTATTCCGGTTATCAGAGCATTCAGCCGTGAAAAATATGAAGAGAAGCGGTTTGATAAAGCAAATAAGGAGCTGATGGCTACGCAGCTTTTTACCAACAGGGTTATGACATTTATGATGCCGGTCATGATGCTTGTTATGAATGGAATTACAGTTGCGATTGTATGGTTTGGCGCCAAAGGGATAGATTTAGGCAATTTGCAGCTTGGTGATATGATGGCATTCATTACCTATTCTATGCAGATAGTTATGTCCTTTTTGATGCTGACGATGATATCGGTTATGCTGCCGAGAGCCGGTGTAGCGGCAGAGCGTATTGAAGAAGTGCTTCGTACGGAACCGTCGATTCTGGATGCAGAGCAGGTACGGGATGAGAAAGTTGAAGGAAAAGGTGTAGTTGCGTTTGAAAATGTCCATTTCCGGTATCCAGGAGCAGAGGAAGATGCGCTGGCGGATATTTCCTTTGTTGCGCGTCCGGGTGAGACCACCGCAATTATCGGCAGTACCGGCTGCGGAAAATCTACTTTATTACATCTGATACCCCGTTTTTATGATGTGACGGGCGGGCGTATTACGGTTGACGGCGTTGATATCAGAGAGCTGTCCCAGAAAAAATTACGCAGTCTGTTAGGTTTCGTACCGCAGAAAGGGGTCCTTTTTTCCGGTACGATAGAGTCTAATATTAAGTTTGCCGGAGAAGATATTGTTTCGGATGATGCCATGAAAGAAGCGGCAGGGATTGCGCAGGCGACAGAGTTTATTGAGAGTAAAAAAGAAGGTTATTTAAGCCCGATTGCACAGGGCGGTACGAATGTATCCGGCGGTCAGAAACAGCGGCTTTCCATTGCCAGAGCAATTGCACCTAAGCCAAAGGTATTCCTTTTTGACGATAGTTTTTCCGCGTTGGATTATAAGACAGATGCTGTGCTTAGAAGAGCGCTGAATGAGAAAATATCCGATGCCGCGGTGATTATCGTGGCGCAGCGAATCAGTACAATTTTACATGCGGACCAGATTATTGTACAGGATGACGGCAGGATAGCGGGAATCGGAAGACACGAGGAGTTGTTGAAAAACTGCCCGTCTTATCAGGAAATCGCGAGATCCCAGTTATCAGAAGCTGAGCTGAAAGGAGGTATAGCGTAATGAGTGAAGAACAAAGAATGCCCAGAAGACCCAGAGGCCCTCATGGGCCGGGCGGACGTATGATGCCGGGGGAAAAGGCTAAGGATTTTAAAGGAACCATCAAGAAGCTGATTCGTTATATGGGAAACTATAAATATGCGCTGTTTGCGGTTATTATCTTTGCAATCGGCAGCACTGTATTCAATATTATCGGTCCTAAGATTTTAAGTAAAGCGACAACGGAATTGTTCAATGGCCTGATGGCGAAGATATATCGAACCGGAGGTATTGATTTTAATAAAATAGGAAAAATCCTGTTAATGTTATTGGGGCTGTATGTAATCAGCGCTTTGATGTCCCTGTTCCAGGGATGGATTATGACAGGTGTGTCACAGAGATTATGTTTCCGGTTCCGTAAAGAAATTTCAGAAAAAATAAACCGTATGCCGTTAGAATATTTTGAATCCAGAACGGTAGGTGAAGTGCTGTCACGTATCACAAACGATGTGGATACGCTCGGCATGAGTTTAAACCAGAGTATTACAACATTGATTACTTCTGTGAGCACGTTGATTGGCGTATTGATTATGATGTTGAGCATCAGTCCGCTCATGACGTTGATTGCTCTTGTTATTCTGCCGATTTCCGGCGGATTGATTGGTGTTGTAGTGAAGTTTTCTCAGAAGTATTTCGTTGCACAGCAGACTTATCTGGGCAAGATTAACGGTCAGGTCGAAGAGGTATACAGCGGTCAGAATATTGTTAAGGCATTTAATAGGGAAGAAACGGTTCTGAAGGAATTTGAAGAAACGAATCATATGCTTTACCAGTCCGCATGGAAATCCCAATTCCTGTCAGGTATGATGCAGCCGATTATGGCATTTATCGGTAATCTGGGTTATGTTGCGGTTGCTGTCAGCGGAAGTTTACTGACTATCAATGGCACAATTGAAATTGGGGATATTCAGGCGTTCATCCAGTATGTGAGAAGCTTCACACAGCCCATTACGCAGTTGGCACAGGTATCTAATATGTTACAGTCTACCGCGGCGGCTGCGGAAAGAGTATTTGAATTTTTGGAAGAAGGGGAAGAAGATCAGGTTGCCGAAAATCCGGTACACTTACCGCAGATGCTGGGCCGTGTCGAATTCGAGAATGTAAAATTTGGGTATAAACCGGATAAAATTATCATCCATAATTTCAGCAGTAAGGTTGAGCCGGGGCAGACAGTTGCCATCGTAGGGCCGACCGGTGCGGGAAAGACAACTATGGTGAAGTTATTGATGCGTTTCTATGATGTCAACAGCGGCAGCATCAAAGTGGACGGACACGATATCCGCAGATTCAACCGCAGCGAACTGCGCGAAAGCTTTGGCATGGTATTGCAGGATACGTGGCTGTTTAAAGGAACGATTATGGAAAATATCCGTTATGGAAGGCTGGATGCAACCGACGAAGAAGTCATTGAGGCAGCAAAAGCCGCTCATGCGCACAGATTTATCCAGACTCTGCCGGGCGGCTATCAAATGGAACTGAATGAAGATGCAAGCAACGTATCACAGGGGCAGAAACAGCTTCTTACAATAGCAAGGGCGATTCTTGCCGACAATAAGATTCTGATTCTGGATGAAGCCACCAGTTCTGTCGATACGAGAACGGAACAGCGTATTCAGAAAGCAATGAACAACCTCATGAAAGGAAGAACCAGTTTTGTCATTGCTCACAGATTATCTACCATCAAGGATGCGGATTTGATTCTGGTCATGAAAGACGGCGATATCATTGAGCAGGGTAATCATGAACAATTGCTTGCACAGAACGGTTTCTATGCGGAATTGTATAATTCGCAGTTTGAGGATGTCACGGCATAAAAACTTTAAATATCAGATGTTAATAATTAGCGTGGAACGTTTTTGGGGGTTGAGAATTCAACCCCTTTTTCTTCCAATTTATGGGTTCATCGGCTATAATTAATGATAGGAAAGATTAATTAGGACAAAAGGGGGGGAATCTGCAATGAGCATAAAAAAGATAATTATAATTATACCTATGGCGATTCTAGGCATTTTGGCGATAATATTTCTTGCAATGATAGTAGACGCTGTAGAGGAGGATAGTAAGGTATGGGAATCCCCTTATGATGAAAGCCTTATTACGGAGAATGTTGTTTTGGATGTGGCTGATGATGATGTAAGTTCTATACTGCAAGCTGTTGAAGATTTTTTATCAGAGAAAGGAGAAAGCAATAATTTATCAAGAGTCATAATTCATACAGATACAGAAACCTTGTCAGCTTTGGGATATGGTTTACAGTATGAGCTAGAACCTATAGATATTTACACAGGATATTGCTGGGTTTATTGTGACTATATAGAAAATGAGTGGGTAATTACAGATGCTGCGAAAAGTTATTATACTATTGACAGGAAGAATCATGAGCCATTAAGCATATCTGATATAGAGGCTATATATGAAAAAAACCTGAAAGAGATGCAGAAAGAAAATTTTTATGGAGGTTATAGATGTACTCAGGATATAGACAGAGAAGAAGTGACTATTAGGATTTTTGAAGAAGAAAAAGATGAGTATACTGACAACGCGCTTATAAAGAGCATAAGCTATGACAAAGAAAAAGATGAGTATAGTATAGACTATAGCAAATGACGGATAAAAAGAAAATGGACAGGAGAGGAAGGGACGTATAAATGCATATAGCTAAGAAAAATGTGATTTTTGTATCAGTGATATTTCTATTTGTAATTTGTATATTAATGGCTTGTATATTAACGTCATGGATTCATCCTGTTAAGTATGCAATACATGAGGAGGACTTTAGTGATTATTCAGAATATATATTGGTCAGAGAAGTTCATTATACGGGGACAGGATGGAGCATAGTAGGTGATACAGGAGGTTATTTTCCAAGTGAGGAAGTTGTAGATGTGATACTGGAAGGGGAAAAGCTGCCTGAAGCTAATGCACCGGTGGAGAGTTACAATACATTTTTGTGCATTGCAGAATATAAGGGTAAAGAGGAACATAAGGCATTTGAAGAAGAATTGGATTGCTATGTAATAAAGGATTGGTATCCTGTTTATCCGGTTGTAAGGAATGGAAGATTGTTACCGCAGTTTTGTTATCCGCGGGGATATATGACAGAGAAGGATATTGAAGAATATTGAATTAGTACGAATGTTGAAAGGATGGAGAAGATACAGTATAATACAAGGGATAAATTCACGGAAAGTGAGGATAATATGGTAGCTGTTTTCAAGAAGAAATTTGCTGTAGAATAGGGGTATAATAGTCTATCAAAAGGGCAGGAGGTGCTTTTATGACAGCTTTAAGGCAAAGCGCAATAAGGGAATTAGAAAAGATACCAGAAGATAAAGTAAGTTTTATTTTGCAAATCATGCAAGGCGTGAATGGTTTGTACAATGATAATCAATCAGAAAGGAAAGAAGCATTTGCAAGATTAGAGCAGTTACGCAGGAAAGGAACTGTTACTGATTATGATGCGGAATTAGCTTCTTATAGGGAAGAGAAATATGGTAAATAGGATTCTGGTTGATACGAATGTATTGCTTGATTATCTGCTTATCAGGGAGCCATTTTATGAAGATGCAGAGAAAATTGTCCATGCATGTGTAGAGGGTAAGGTAAAAGGATGCATTGCGGCACATTCTATTTTAAATATGTTCTTTATATTAAGGAAAGATTATAATGCAAAGGAACGGAGAGAAGTTTTATCTAGTTTATGCTCAATCTTTGATGTGGAAGGGATAGACAAAGTCAAGTTACTCTCTGGACTCCAAAATGAGGATTTTGCAGATTTTGAAGATTGCTTACAGATGGAGTGTGCCAAGGCATACAATGCAGGATATATTGTAACGAGAAATTTGGCTGATTTTAAAACGTCAGAAGTGCAGGCTATTTTGCCAAAGGAGTATTTAGAGTTGTAACGGAAAAGTTTATATAAATGCTATAAAGCACCAACGGAAAAATTAATTTCTGAGGTGCTTAAGTTTGAAACAAAGAGGTAGTGGATAGAAAAAATGAATTGCGTAACAAATAAGTTATCTTATGGTGGCTTCAAAAGTAAGTATAGACATAACACCTAATCAAGTAGAAAGAGCAAAATCATCTGTAATAGTGTAGCCTTGAAGTTTAAGCAGATTAAGTACCTATGAAACAGTCAATATTTTAGCTTCATTTCCAAGTGAGGAAGTTGTAGATGTAATACTGGAGGGGGAAAAGCTGCCTGAGGCTATATGACGGAGAAGGATGTTAAATGCTATTAAAATAATGACATTGAGGAGTGATATCATATGCACAGAATGAAAAAGGCAGTGTTGTCTGTATTTCTATGTTTAATGTGCAGTACTTTATGCGGTTGTGCAATTAGACTGACAGAGACGCGCCCCTTTTCAGCAGAAGAATTAGAAAGCTATAACGCACCCATTGTATTCTTAGGGTCGAGTGATGGCAGATACTTTATTACTTTGGATAATCCTGATGAAAGATATCATCTGGATTTTAAGCAAATCTGGGATTCAAATTCGGCAGACAAAACTTTTCTTTTCAGTGTGGAAACGGAGGGGAAAGAGGGAATATATGAGTATGATTTTACGGAAATGACATCCCAATGTATTCTGGAAGAAGATTTTGTATGTGACTACCTGAATCTGTCAGAGGATTCGGAATTTGAATCGGTATACTATTATCCTGATGAAAACATGATAAGTTTTCTATATGAAGATATTCTTTGCATTTATGATGCTGATAAAGAAGAGGTTATCTATAAAAAGGCTTTGGATTTAGGACAATGGGAAATGGTTTATGGCTGGCTGACATCACAGACTTTACTCATGAACACAGAGAGTATGACAGAAATATACGAAGTTAATATATATACAGGAGAGAAAGTAAAAGCGGCAGGTGATAAAGTTTTGGGGAATCATCTTATTTTAACAGATGATAAATCAATGGGGTGCAGCGAAGGAGATGAACTTTTGTTCGGAGGAATTAGCTTTTCTCCCGTTCTTGTATGGGATACTAAGGATTATAAGGTAAAAAGATTTGGCGAAGGTACTATGTCCGGAAGCAGAGTACAATTATCAAATGATAAGAAATATGTAATGTTTGTAAGAAATAATAGTGATGAACCTAATCAGGTGCTCTGTCTAAACGTGGAAGAGGAAACTATGTGTGAGGTTTATGAAGCAGAAAATTGGATTTATGATATTTTGTGGTGGTAAATATAACAGACTATTACATAGAGCATCCCTTGTTTTCTTATAATTTCTGTATCATATGATAAATTATACATATAATTAGGATAGTAAATTTGCAGCTTGTATTATATTTTGAAGGAGGCGCTTAATAATGTCAACATTGCAGAACCAGATAGTTCAATCAATAGAGGGTTTATCTGATGATAGTCTCGAGTTTATACTTGATATGATACAGCGTTTTGTGAAACCGGCGGAAAACCAGTTAACAGAGACCGCTGCTCAGAGGAAAAAACGTAAATTAGGCATTCTAAAAGGAAAAAAGCTTATTGCAGATGGATATGATTTGGATGAGTGTAATGATGAAATTGCTGAAATGTTTGGAGTGGATAAATGAAAGTTTTGATTGATACACATATAGCCATTTGGGCAGTATCGGATGACCCTAAACTGCCGAAAGCTGCAAGAGACATTCTTTTAGATGAAAGTAATGAAATATATTATAGTACAGCATCAATGTGGGAAGTTGTTATTAAACATATGGCACACCCAGAGAAAGTGATTATTGATGGAGACACTCTGGCACAAAGCTGTGAAAATACAGGATTTAAAGTTTTGCCTATTTTAAACAAACACGTCTTTGCTTTGAAGGATTTGAAATATCCGGATAATGCACCTCGTCATAATGATCCATTTGACAGGATAATGATAGCTCAGGCAAAGATAGAAGAAATGAAATTTCTGACACACGACGCTCTAATTCCATATTATAATGAATCATTTATTATTTCAGTGTAATCGTATAAGCCAACTTCCTCAAATTTAGAAAAAATGCAAAGAGAATATTTAAAATTATAATGAAAAAATAGCTGTTTACAGGAGTATAGCGGAGAAGATGAGTAAAAAGAGAAAGACAGGAAGTAAATATAAAATATCTGTGATAACAATCATCATTATTATAATAGTACTAGCGATAAGTATTTGCTCTTTTTGGATACTTAATAGGAATAAAAAAGATGCTGCAATAACTGAGGATGGCTGGGTAAATGTAGAATTGCATTATATAGGCAGCGCTAAAACGGATTGGATGAAAATAAGTGAGATAGTTATAGATTGGGAACCTTGGCTGCATACAGAAGGAGAACTGACATATACATATGGTGATTATGAATTTTTGTATGATTGTACTGATTATCAGAGAGTGAATAAATGGTATGAATTCTATGATTTAGATTTTGATCCGCAATCCGATTTAGAGAAAGGCGGGGACAGTCATTATGTTTTTTCGCTTGGTCGGAAGTTGGAGTGGCTGCAATATAATCCGGATGAAATAAGCCAATTCGGGGGTATAATAAACCGTGCCGGAAAAGAGTGGGATGCAGAGATTGAAGAAGATACGGTCTATTTCTATGAATTTGAATATTCAGGGGAACATCATTTAGCAGATGTATCAATGGAATTTTAGGGAAAGGATTGACTACAAATGTACTCAATTGAAAACTACAAAGATAATATACGTTTTAACAAACAGTATGATGAAATTCGCAAATTTCTTCAAATAATTGCAGACAACGGCTATAACGAGCATTTTCATTGGGGACGTTTTGATTGGATGATGGCGCATTCATATCTTGATGTGGAAATGTTATCGAGGAATGCGCTGTTTAGGAACGAAAATGGAGAGCTTGTTGGTGCAGTAATGTATGATACGAGTTTTAATGACAGGTGGTATATCCTTCATTCAATTTCTGATGAAAACCTTTTGGGGCAGATGATTGAATATGTAACTAAAACCGATGTCGGTATTGCAGCCATAAAGGCAAATCTCAACGATACGATATTGTGCAAATTACTTGAAAATGCAGGCTTTGAAAAGCAATATTTGGAGAGCGTTCTGCAAATAGATTTGTCACGTAATCTTTCTTTCCAATTACCGCAGGGATTTTATCTTAATGCCCCGGCTTCAGAGATTGATAACTGGCAATGGCGGTTGGTAATATATCATGGCTTTGACCATGAGGGTATTCCGCAAGAACCGAGCGGGGAGGTGGCAAAAGCCGAGAAACATCTCGAAATCTCAGAATACATCAAGACTTTTGCGATTAAGGATGGAGAATATGCCGCTCATTGCGGAGTATGGTATAATGGCGGAAATACAGCATATATAGAGCCTGTCGTAACAGTTCCCGAACACCGGGGGAAAGGGCTTGGCAAGGCGGTAGTCTATGAGGCTATAAATCGCGCAAAAGAACAAGGTGCCAAAAGGGCGATTGTGCTTTCGGATCAGGAATTTTACATACACCTTGGGATGACAAAATCATCGGAAGTCAGCACTTGGGTAAAAAGTAGCAAATAGCGCTGAGTGCTTGAAAAACAAAACATTTGCATTCCCCGGGAAAACGTAGTATTCTATATAACAATTACTTTATATAAGGAAGTTACCAGACATGAAAGAAGCGTTTCATATTATCAGCGACGGCTCCTGTGATTTGCCTCCGGAGCTTGTTCAGGAAAAAAATATAACAGTAGTTCCTTTTTATGTATCTTTTGATGAGGAACACTATTTTAAGGAAAATGTAGAAATCGGTATTCGGGACTTCTATCAGCAGATGGTAGAGCGAAAAGGCGTATACCCGAAATCCTCCATGCCCTCTATTAAGGACTATGAAGAAGCATTTCTGCCTTTTGCCGAAGCAGGGATTCCCGTAATTTGTATCTGTATTACAACGAAATTCAGCGGTTCCATGCAGTCCGCACTTAATGCACGGGATATTTTGCGTGAAAAATACCCGCAAAGTGAAATTACTGTCATGGATTCCACTGTCGATACGGTTTTACAGGGGCAGTATGTATTGGAAGCGGTAAGTTTACGCGATAACGGCTTCAGCTATCAGGATACGATAGCGCGGTTGGAGGAAATTAAGAGTACCGGAAGGATTTTCTTTACGGTAGGAAATATGGAATATTTAAAGCACGGCGGACGAATTGGCAAAGTAGCGGCTCTTGCAGGCAGTGTTCTGGACATCCGTCCCGTGATTACATTAAAACAGGGTGAAATCTTCCCGTCCGGCATCGACAGGGGACGAAAACGCACTACCAAGAAAGCGTTGGAGCTTCTTTTGGAATACTTACAGGAAAGCAGTCTGGGAATCGACTGCTACAGTATTGTGGTCGGATATGGGTATGACCGCGAGGAAGGACTTGCCTTTCGTGATCAGGCTCTGTCCACTTTGCAGGAAAAGGGCTATGATATAACCGAAATGCCTGTTTTTCAAATCGGCGCTACAATCGGCGTGCATACCGGACCTTATCCTTTGGGATTTGGGGTTATTGAGAAAGGGATTCATGGGTGAAGTAGTCCGGTTCCTTTTGTACATATATACATATTGATTTGAAGAAACTGCTATGATACAATATTTCTATACTCTTAAACAGTCGTTCGGAAGAAGGGAGAGAAAGATGAGAAAAAAAGTACTATTGGCTATTGCGTTTGTGGCGGTTGCAGTGGTATCAGGTATGATATCAGGCGGCATAGTTTTACTTTTTGAGATAAATCAGGCTTCAGTGAAAGCCAAGAGCGCATCGCAGGAAGCGGTTGTAGAAGTGGTACAGCTAGAGAATGAGAAGATGACGCAGGTAGAAGAAATTACGTTTTCCTGCGGTGTGTCGGGCTGTACACAGACAGCGGTACACGAGCACGGTCTTTGTGGAATTGACGGCTGTACATTGATTGGAGACCACAGCCACAGCGTATGCAGCATAGCAGGATGTACGGAAACAGGCACACATATGCACAATGGGGAATACTGTTATCCGCACAGCGCAGATGACGGGCATGCATACCATAATTGCGGAGTGTCAGGCTGTACGGAGAAAAAATCCCATACACACGGAGTATGCGGAATTGACGGCTGTACACTGATTGGAGACCACAGCCACAACATATGCGGCATAGCAGGGTGTACGGAAACAGGCGCGCATATGCATAATGGAGAATACTGTTACCCGCACAGCGCAGATGATGGGCATGCATACCACACCTGTGGGGTATCGGGCTGTACGGAGAAAAAATCCCATACACACGGAGCTTGCGGAATTGACGGTTGTACGCAGATTGGAGAACACGGTCACGGCGTATGCGGCGTAGCAGGGTGTACGGAAACAGGCGCGCATATGCATAATGGAGAATACTGTTACCC
>CAMWMM010000047.1 GCA_947175285.1 uncultured Lachnospiraceae bacterium | reverse complement strand
CGGCCGGAAAAATCCATACGGATTTTGAGAGAGGATTTATTAAAGCGGAAGTTGTCAATTATAAAGATTTACTGGAGCAGGGTTCTCTGGCGGCGGCAAGAGAAAAAGGGCTGGTTGGCATGGAAGGAAAAGAGTATGTCGTAAAGGACGGAGATGTTATTTTATTCCGCTTCAACGTTTAGGGCAAAAAGTTTTTTCAGGAAATAAGAGGGTGTATAGTGTGAAAAATAAATTTTTCACACGCGAATTTGTGCAGGCGTTGCTAACGCCTTTGCCCAAATATCGCAGGGTGAGCAAAAATGGGGGATTACTATGAATGATATTATGGATATATCGGATATTGCCTTTCCAAACATAGGGCTGTATTTGAAAAATGTGCCGAAAACGTTCAGTATCTTCGGGTTTTCGATTGCGCTTTATGGGGTGATTATCGTAATCGGTATTATGAGCGGTCTTTTCATGGCGGAATATATGGCGAAAAAGGAGAAAGTGAATCCGGATATCGTTTGGGACTTTTTCATTTATGCGGTTATTTTTTCTATTATCGGAGCCAGAATTTATTATGTTATCTTTTTCTGGGATGAATATAGAAATAATCTGGGGGAGATTTTTAATCTGCGAAAAGGCGGATTGGCGATTTACGGTGCAGTCATAGCTGCTTTTACAACATTGTATATCTTCTGTCGTGTGAAAAAGCAAAGTTTTCTGGAACTGGTTGATATTTGTGTGCCGGGATTGATTTTAGGACAGGCGATTGGAAGATGGGGCAATTTTACGAACCGGGAAGTGTTTGGAGAATATACAAATAATCTGTTTGCCATGAGGCTGCCGATTGATATGGTCAGAAGTATGGATATTTCGGCAAATGTAGCGGCGCATATTACGGACGGCACCAATTATATCCAAGTGCATCCGACATTCCTTTATGAAAGCATATGGAACCTGTGTTTGTTGTTTGTGATGCTTTTCTATCGGAAGCATAAGAAATTTAAAGGAGAGATGTGGCTTTTATATCTTGGTGGTTACGGTGTCGGAAGATACTGGATAGAGGGGATTCGGACAGACCAGCTCTATATTACGGGACCGCGAATTCCGGTTTCCCAGTTGGTAGCGATTTTGTGTGTTCTGGTTTCCGTAACAGCCGATATTATTATCCGGCGCCGGATGAAAAAGGCAGGAAAAGAGATAGAGAAAGAGACGGAACAGACGGCAGAGCAGAGTGAATAAAAAGAAAATGCGTAAGACATTATTTTAAATCGAGTGCGTTAGCACTCGATTTTTTATTTGCAAAAACTCATTGATTTTGCTTGCATTATTCGTTATTTTAATATAAAATGGTAGATAAGTGGTGGAAAGTGGTACTAAGTGGTAAAAAGTGGTGGATTTGATTCCCATAAAAATACCGGCTGGACGCGGACCGTGGCAGACACTTGATGGCAGGTGATTGATGATGTTTATGGGAGAATACAATCACACAATCGATGCAAAAGGCAGGCTCATTGTTCCCTCGAAATTTCGGGAAACCCTGGGAGACGTATTTGTAGTAACAAAGGGATTGGATGGCTGTCTGTTTGTATATGACAGGGAAGAGTGGACTGTATTTGAAGAAAAACTGAAATCCTTGCCGCTTACTAATAAAGATGCCAGAAAGTTTGTACGTTTTTTTCTGGCGGGAGCAGCAGAAGTAGAGGTAGATAAACAGGGAAGAATCCTGGTTCCCAATGTACTGAGAGAATTTGCGCAGTTAAATAAGGACGTTGTTTTAATCGGCGTGGCGAGCAGAATAGAAATATGGAGCAAGGAACGCTTTGAGGGAATGGCGGCTTATGACGATATGGATGAAATAGCGGAACATATGGCGGAACTTGGACTTGGTATTTAGAAGGATACGGGAAACAGGATGGAATTTAAGCATACATCAGTCCTTTTAGAGGAAACAATAGAAAATCTCAGGGTAAAGCCCGACGGAATATACATAGACGGAACGCTTGGAGGCGGCGGACATTCCTATGAAGTCGCCTCTAAGTTAGGAGAAAAGGGAAAACTCATCGGCATAGACCAGGATGAAGACGCTATTCGGGCGGCAGGTGAGAGATTAGAGAAGTTTGGCAGTAAGGTTGTTATCATCAGGGATAATTACTGCAATATCAAGAATATACTGCAGAACATCGGCGTGGAAAAAGCGGACGGCATTGTTCTGGATTTGGGCGTATCTTCTTATCAGTTAGACCATGCGGAAAGAGGATTTTCGTATAAACAGGATGCTGATTTGGACATGCGTATGGATGTCAGACAGTCGCTAAGCGCCAAAGATATTGTCAATACTTATCCGGAAATGGAACTTTACCGTGTAATCAAGGATTACGGGGAGGAACAGTTTGCCAAAAACATTGCAAAGCACATTGTACTGGCAAGGAAAGAAAATCCGATAGAGACGACAGGACAGTTAAATGAAATCATTAAAGCCGCGATTCCGGCAAAAATGAGACAAAGCGGAGGACATCCCTCCAAACGAACTTTTCAGGCGCTTCGGATTGAGTGCAATAAAGAATTAGAGGTATTGAAAAATTCATTGGATGATATGATACAGGTTTTAAATCCCGGAGGAAGACTTTGCATCATAACTTTTCATTCTCTGGAAGACAGAATTGTGAAAACGGCATTTAAGAGGAATGAAAATCCCTGTATTTGTCCGCCGGATTTTCCGGTCTGTACATGCGGCAGGAAACCGCAGGGGAAAGTGATTTCCAGAAAACCGATTTTGCCGTCGGAACAGGAGATAAACGAAAATAAAAGATCGAAAAGCGCAAAACTCAGAGTTTTTGAGCGGAGAGAAGGCGTATAGAGCAGTAATAGGAAGGAAATAGGAAAGTATGGCAAGCAGCAGATATATACAGGGCAGTGCAGTCAGAAAACTGGATGTTACGAAGGAAATTGAGCAGAGCCCGAAAAAGAAATTAAGTAATACGGCAAGGAAAAATCGGGAAAAAGCAGAGCATATGAGCGCAGGATATGTATTGTTTTTAAGTCTTGCATTAGCTGCAACAGGATGTATTTTAGTAGGCTATATTAAATTACAGTCAGATATTACAAACAGCATTAAGAATATTGCCAGACTGGAAACCCAGTTAAATGATTTAAGACTTGCAAATGATGAAGAATATAATAGAATAACAAGTAGAGTTGATTTGGAAGAAGTCAGAAGAATTGCCATTCAGGAGTTGGGTATGCAGTATGCAAAAGAGGGGCAGATTGTTACCTTTGAGAGTGAGAACAACGATTATGTGAAACAGATAGCTGCCATTCCGGAATAGGCAAACGCTGTTTGGAGAACGTGTATGAGTAAGGGACGTGTAAACAGATTTACAACGAAGATGCAGAAGAAGCTTTTGGTACTCTTTTTATTTGTACTGATAGCATTTATCGGGCTGAGCGTCCGCTTATTTTTAATCAACAGGGATAAGGGAACGGATTATAAAAAACAGGTATTGTCACAGCAGGAGTATGATTCTGTGACAATACCTTTTAAGCGTGGGGAAATACTGGATGCAAACGGAACGATTCTGGCAATCAGCAATAAGGTCTATAATGTCATTCTGGATACGAAAGTCCTTATGGATAATGAAGAAAATTTAGAGCCCACTCTGGCGGCGCTGCACAGTGTTTTCGGCATAGATATCAGTGACACAAGGACTTATATTGCGACGCACCCTAATTCCGCTTATTATATCCTTGCAAAACGCCTGCCGTATGAAAAAGTGGAAGAGTTTAAGGCATTGCAGAATGATGAGGAAAACGGTTCCCATATTAAGGGAATATGGTTTGAAGATGAGTATAAAAGAGAATATCCGAACGGTACTCTTGCCTGTGATGTTATTGGTTTTACCAGAAGCGATAACGCAGGGCAGTATGGACTGGAGGAATATTATAATGATGTTTTGTGCGGCGTGAACGGACGCCAGTACGGATATCTGAATAACGATTCCAATCTGGAGCGGACAACGATTCCGGCAAGGGACGGTTATAATATCCAGACAACGATAGATGTCAATATTCAGAATATTGTGGAAAAGTATCTGTTGGAATTTAACGAAGACTATAAAGACAGCTACAGACCGGGAAATGGTGCAAATAACGTAGGATGTATCATTATGGAGGTCAACACCGGCAATGTGCTTGCGATGGCGAGCTATCCAAATTATGACTTGAATGATACAAGAAATATTAAGAATCTGATAGGAATGCCGGAACTGGATGAAAAGGGCAAAAAAACAGGGGAATATCTGACAGAGGAACTTATTAAAGATATGAATGACGAAACGATGTACAGGCATTTGGACGCACTCTGGAAGAATTTCTGTATCAATGATACTTATGAACCGGGTTCCGTGTCAAAACCCTTTACCGTAGCGGCGGCGCTTGAGAGTGGCGCAATTACCGGAGATGAGCATTATAACTGTGAGGGAAAGTTGGAAGTCGGCGATTATGAAATCAAATGCCACAATACATACGGCGACGGATATCTTTCCGTGGCGGAAGGTGTCGAACGTTCCTGCAACGTTGTTTTGATGAACGTAGCTTTTGCAATGGGAAAAAATAATTATATTGATTATCAGCATGCATTCGGTTTCGGTTTAAAAACGAATATTGATTTGGCGGGAGAGTCAAGAACGGCATCTCTTGTTTATAATAAAAACAATATGCGCCAGACGGAGTTGGCAACCTGCTCTTTCGGGCAGGGATTTAACGTCTCCATGATTCAGATGATTACGGGTTTCTGTTCACTGATTAACGGCGGTTACTATTATGAGCCTCACGTTGTCAGTAAGATTACATCATCGGACGGTGCAACAATAGAGAATATCACTCCCAGAATTTTAAAGCAGACCGTGTCACAGTCTACAAGTGAAACAATTATTAAATACTGTAATCAGGTTGTAACGGGAGAGCATGGGACCGGTAGTACCGCAAGACCGGCGGGATATATGATAGGCGGCAAAACAGGAACGGCACAGACGCTTCCCCGTGGTAATCATCAGTATGTGGTCTCTTTCATGGGATATGCGCCTGCGGATAACCCGGAGATTGCTATTTATGTAGTTGTGGACAGACCCAATGTTCCGAGTCAGGATGATGCAAAATATGCAACAAGAATCGTGCGCAAGATTTTGACAGAAGTGCTGCCGTACTTAAATATCTTTATGACGGAAGAACTGTCCGATAAGGAAAGGGAGGAACTCGAAGAATTACAGATGCAGATTACCATGCAGCAGGAGGCGGAAGAAGAGGCGGAAGGTGAAGAAACAGAGGGTGAAGGCGGAGAAGAAAAGCCGCAGGAGGAGAAAGTGGATGTCTGGAAGAGTTTTCCGCTTGATCCTGAGAGCGGATATTTGAAAGATCCTGCTAACGGAAATCTGGTAGACCCTGAGACCGGTGCTGTCATTGATGGCGGTAATATGATTACCGGACCGAACGGTGAAGAAGTGAGCGGCGTCGGAGAACCTCCGGAAGATAATAATCCAAGTGACGATGATGATTTCGGTATATAAAAAGAGTGGAAAGAAACTCTCACACTTATGAATAACCTCATAAAAACGGTAATAAATTATATTAATACCTTTTTGTGAGGTTTTCTTGCAGAATGAGTAAAGAAGAGAACTTACATAGAACATTCCACAGGAATAAAACTGTTACAGTCATGTTCCTTTGTCTGGTCATCTTTATGCTGCTAATCGGAAGACTGGTTTATTTAATGGTTTTCCAATCGGAATATTATACACAGAAGGCAAAGGAACTGCATGAGAGGGAACGCAGCATCAAAGCGGCGAGAGGAAGAATTATTGATGCAAACGGGGAAATTCTCGCCGACAATAAGACAGTATGCACGATATCTGTTATACATAACCAGATAGAGGACGCGGAGCAGGTAATCGGGGTACTGTCAAAGGAATTGGGACTGTCGGAGGAATATGTACGCAAGCGCGTGGAGAAATACTCATCCATCGAAAAAATAAAAAGCAATGTTGATAAATCGGTCGGCGATACCATCCGCAGCTATGAACTTGCGGGGGTTAAGGTGGATGAAGATTACAAAAGATATTATCCGTACGGCTCCCTTGCCTCGAAAGTTCTCGGATTTACGGGCGGCGATAATCAGGGCATTATCGGTCTGGAAGTCATCTATGAGGAATATTTGCAGGGCGAAGCGGGAACGATTTTAACAGTGACGGACGCTAAGGGTGTGGAAGTGCCGGAAGCGGGCGAGGAGCGGATAGAACCGGTAAACGGACAGGATTTATATATCAGTCTGGATATGAATATCCAAAGCTATGCCACGCAGCTTGCCATGCAGACGATGGAAACGAAACAGGCGGACAGCGTTTCCATGATTGTAATGAATCCGCAAAACGGCGAACTTATGGCAATGGTGAATGTGCCGGAGTTTGATTTAAACAGTCCGTATACACTGCCGCAGGAGGCGGAAGAAGCGGATATCAGTGAAGAAAAAAAACAGGAGTTATTGAATGCCATGTGGCGTAACGGCTGTATTAACGATACTTACGAGCCGGGCTCTACATTTAAGATCGTAACGGCGTCGGCGGCTTTGGAAGCCGGTGTTGTCACAGTCAATGATACTTTTAACTGTCCGGGTTATGTCATGGTAGGGGACAGACGTATCAGGTGTCATAAAATTGCGGGACACGGTTCGGAAAATTTTGTGCAGGCAACGATGAATTCCTGTAATCCGGCTTTTGTGACGATAGGATTGAGGCTTGGCGTGGATGACTATTATAAGTATTTTAAGCAGTTCGGACTGCTTAATAAAACGGGAATTGACCTGCCCGGGGAGGCAGGAACCATTATGCACAAAAAAGAGAATATCGGACAGGTGGAACTTGCTACCATCTCATTTGGGCAGTCCTTTCAGATTACGCCGATTCAGTTAGCGGTAACGGCGGCGTCGATTGTCAATGGCGGAAGGCGTGTAACGCCGCATTTCGGTGTGCGTACGGCGAATACGGACGGCAGCGGAAGTCAGTCGTTTGCGTATCAGGTAAAAGACAATGTCGTGTCCGCTGAGACTTCGGCAACGATGCGTTATATTTTGGAACAGGTGGTTGAAAACGGCGGCGGAAAAAACGCTTATATCGAAGGGTACCGGATAGGGGGTAAAACTGCGACCAGCCAGACTCTGCCGAGAGGAAGCGGAAAGTATATCGCCTCTTTTATGGGATTTGCACCGGCGGATAATCCCAGTGTGCTTGCAGTATGTATCATTAACAACCCGCAGGGGACTTATTATGGAGGGCAGATTGCCGCACCGGTTGTCAGACAGCTTTTTGAAAATATTCTTCCTTATTTGGATAAGATGGATTATAATAACAGAAGTGGTTCCGGTGAAAACCACATCTGACAGAAGTACTAAGTAAAGGAGCAGGTGAGAAGATGGACACTACCATTTTGATGTCAGTGATTATATCGTTTGCAATCAGCGTTCTGTTAGGACCGGTCGTGATTCCTTTTTTGAGACGGTTGAAAGTAGGTCAGACAGTCAGAAATGAGGGACCGAAAGAACATCTTAAAAAAAATGGTACGCCGACAATGGGAGGTATTCTGATTTTAGTCAGCGTAGTCCTTACTTCGATTCTTTATGTAAAAGATTATCCGCGGATTATTCCGATTCTGTTTGTAACCATGGGATTTGGATTGATTGGTTTTCTGGATGATTATATTAAAGTTGTGCTAAAACGTTCTATGGGGCTGCGCGCATGGCAGAAGATGGCGCTGCAGATTCTGGTAACGGGCGTATTTGCTTATTATGTTGTGCATTATACGGATGTTTCCCTTGCGATGAAGATTCCTTTCATTCCGGGAACTTATATGGATTTTGGCGTTTTAAACATACCGATTCTGTTCTTCATTGTTATCGGTACGGTAAACGGTGCAAATTTTACGGACGGACTGGACGGACTGGCAAGTTCCGTTACCGTTTTGATTGCTACTTTTTTCACGGTTGTTGCAATCGGACTTGACAGCGGAATCGAACCGGTTACTTGTGCGGTAGTCGGGGCGCTGCTTGGCTTTCTATTGTTCAATGTATATCCGGCCAGCGTCTTTATGGGAGATACGGGTTCCCTTGCGCTTGGCGGTTTTGTAGCGGCGACTGCCTATATGTTACAGATGCCGGTCTTTCTGGCAATTGTGGCGTTTATTTATGTCATAGAGGTGTTATCTGTTGTAATACAGGTATCTTATTTTAAACTATCAGGCGGAAAACGTATTTTCAAAATGGCGCCGATTCATCATCATTTTGAATTGTGCGGATGGTCGGAGACAAGAGTTGTAGCAGTTTTTTCGATTATAACGGCACTGCTTTGTCTGATAGCGCTTATGGGAATCTGAAAGGTGTGGGTAAAAGATGGAATTACAGGGTAAAAAAGTATTGGTTGTCGGAACCGGAATAAGCGGTATAGGAGCGGCAAAGGCTTTGAGCAAAGTGGGAGCCTGTCCGGTTCTTTATGATGAAAATGATAAGGTGGTAAAAGAAGAGATAGAAAAAAAGCTTTCCGATGCCTGTGAGGGTGAAGAGATAAAAGCGATACAGGTGATAACGGGAATTTTGCCGGATGAGGTGAGAAATGCCGTAGAACTTGTTGTGTTAAGTCCGGGTGTGCCGGTTGATGCTCCGCTTGCGGATGGCTTTCGCAGACAGGGTGTGAAAATATGGGGTGAGATAGAATTAGCATATGAGCTTGGCAGGGGAAAAGTTGTGGCAATCACCGGAACGAACGGTAAAACGACAACTACTTCTTTAGTAGGAGAAATTATGAAAGCACATTATGAGAGCGTCTATGTTGTAGGCAATATCGGAAATCCTTATACGATGACAGCGCTCGAGTCAGTAGATGATACTGTTACGGTAGCGGAAATCAGCAGCTTTCAATTAGAGACAATAGAGGCTTTTCATCCTGCGGTATCGGCTATTTTAAATATTACGCCCGACCATTTGAACAGACATCATACCATGGAAAACTATATTGCGGCAAAAGAGAGCATTACCTGCAATCAGACAAAGGAAGATGTCTGTGTTCTGAATTATGAAAATGAATATACAAGAGTATTTGGAGAAAAGTGCCCTGCTAAGGTAATCTATTTTTCTTCCGCAAGGAAACTGGAAGACGGTCTGTATCTGGACGGAGAAGATATCTGCCAGGCAAGGGACTCTCATGTAGACAGACTGATGAACATTCATGATATGAATCTGGTCGGTATCTGTAATGTGGAAAATGTCATGGCGGCAATCGCGATTTCACAGTCTATGGATGTGCCGATGGAGACGATATTAAAAACTGTCAAAAACTTTAAGGCGGTGGAACATAGAATAGAGTTTGTAGCTTCTAAACGGGGCGTGGTTTATTATAACGATTCTAAGGCAACAAATCCCGATGCGGCAATTCAGGGCATTAAAGCGATGGATAGACCAACGGTTTTGATTGGCGGCGGCTATGATAAACAGAATGAGTATGATGAGTGGATAGAGGCTTTTGACGGAAAAGTAAAATGTTTCGTCTTAATCGGGCAGACAAAAGAAAAGATAGCGGCATGTGCAAAAGCGCATGGTATTTCCAATATTGTATTTGCGGATACATTTAAAGAGGCTTTCGATATCTGCGTAGAGCAGACGCAAGCCGGAGATGCGGTGCTTCTTTCACCGGCATGTGCAAGCTGGGGAATGTTTCCCAATTATGAAGTAAGAGGCAGGGATTTTAAAGAGTTTGTAAATCAGTTGGAGGAGTAATAAGCGTGGCAGAAAGAGTTTTATCCCGCACAAGGAGAAAATCAAATAGTATTGCCAATTATATGGACTACAGTCTGTTGTTTATTGTTATTTTCCTGTTAGGATTTGGTCTGGTTATGGTGTATTCCACAAGCTCCTATGAGGCAAATTTAACGTTCGACGGTGATTCCGCATGGTATTTCAGAAAGCAGCTCTGGGCGACAATTCTGGGAATTGTAGTTATGATGGTTGTGGCAAATATTCCGTATCATTTCTGGGAGCGTTTTGCAATGCTTGGTTATGGTGTTTCCGTTGTACTGATTCTTTTGATTATTCCATTCGGATATGAATCACACGGCGCTAAGAGATGGCTCCGTATTTTCGGTATTTCTTTACAGCCTGCGGAAGTTGCAAAACTTGGTATGATTCTTTTCCTTGCGAGTATGATTTGTACTATGGGGAAGAAAATCCGTAACCGGAAAGGGTTTTATACGGTGCTTGCCGTACCGGTGCCGATTGCCGTAATGTTGTGGCAAATTACACAGAACTTAAGTTCCGCCATTATTGTTATGGGAATTGCGGTGTTAATGTTATTTGTATCCTGTCCGGATTATAAGAGATTTATTATTCTGGGGATCGCCTCGCTTGTCGGGGCTGCGCTCATTGTTTTTATTATCGTCAAGATGGCGGAATCCGGTGCAGATGAACTGAGTTTCCGCGGCGGACGTATTCTTGCCTGGCTCAACCCGGAGGCATATGCCAGCGGAAAAGGGTTTCAGACGCTGCAGGGGCTTTATGCAATCGGTTCCGGCGGTATTCTCGGTAAAGGATTAGGCGCAAGTAAACAGAAACTGGGCTTTATACCGGAAGCTCAGAACGACATGATTTTTTCCATTATTTGCGAAGAACTTGGATTATTCGGCGCTATTGCCGTTATTCTGATGTTTATTATGCTCATCTGGCGTTTTATGGTAATTGCCAACAATGCGCCTGACTTATTCGGTGCACTTCTTGTTGTCGGCGTACTTGGGCATATTGCGATACAGGTCATTTTGAATATTGCTGTTGTAACAAATACGGTTCCCAATACGGGAATTTCGCTTCCTTTTATCAGTTACGGAGGTACTTCGGTCGTATTTTTGCTGATTGAAATAGGTCTTGTCTTAAGCGTGGCGAGAGGCATACACTTGAAAGACTTATAAAAGTTTTTTGGACTAGATGATTTTTTCGGTTTTTTCCATATAGATAAAGTAGGTCATATATTATCTGCTTTGAGGTTTTGCTATGGATGCGATTCAGATATATGGTGGAAACTGTCTGAATGGTCAGATTAAGGTACAGGGTTCTAAAAATGCAGTCCTGCCGGTTCTGGCGGCAGCTCTTTTAATAAACGGCACTTGTGAGATAGAGAATTGTCCGGAGATTAGCGATGTGCATCATATGCTGCGTCTGATGGAGAGTTTGTGCTGTACGATAGATAGAAAAGGACATACTGTAAAGATAAATGCAGAGCAGTTGGCAGGCTGTATAATGCCGCAGGACTCCGTCTGTATGATGCGTTCTTCGATTACGCTGCTCGGCGCTTTGCTTGCCCGGACAGGAAGTGTCAGCATGCAGTATCCGGGCGGCTGCGTGATAGGACAAAGACCGATAGACCTGCACTTGCAGGGGCTGCGGAAAATGGGTGTGGATATTGAAGAAAAGGAAGATGGCTTTATTGCGCAGACAAAAGGACTGACCGGTGCGGTGCATGTCTTGCCGTTTGTCAGCGTGGGCGCTACGGAAAATCTTGTACTGGCGGCAGTGCTTGCCCGTGGAACAACTGTGATTGAAAATGCGGCGAAAGAGCCTGAAATCTATGTTTTATGTGATTTTTTAAAACAGGCGGGCGCCCGAATAGAGGGTATCGGTACGGACAGACTGATAATAAACGGCGTAGATGCGCTGCATGAGATTTCCTATCGTGTTCCGGCAGACCGGATTGTTGCGGGCACTTATCTGGCGGCGTGTCTTTGCAGCGGCGGTGATATTTTTCTGAAAGAAGCGCCTTGTATGCAGATGCATGCGGTTATGCAGGCGGCAGTTTCCATGGGTGCCGAAATCCGTGAGGATGCGGACGGGATGCAGATTGTCTGCAAAAAAAGAAGAAAAATGCTGCCGAAACTGACAACGGACATTTATCCGGGATTTCCTACGGATTTACAGTCGGCATTTCTGGCTGCAATGACGCTTGCCGAGGGCGAGGGAGTGCTGGAAGAAACAATTTTTGAGAACCGTTTCCGTATTGTGCCGGAACTCCGGAAAATGGGTGCGCATATTACCATACAGGACAATATGGTCTTTGTAGAGGGAGTAGAGCTTCTGCATGGAACTGATTTGGAAGCGGAAGAGTTGCGGGGCGGGGCGGCACTTTTACTTGCCGGTACCGCAGCAGAAGGCGTGACAACCGTATGGAACAGGCATTTTATAGAAAGAGGATATGAAGATATCTGTAAAGACCTGCATGCTCTCGGAGTAAGATGCAGGAAGATAGATGCTAATAAACAGGACGATTAAAAGGAAATCAGATGGGCAGCAAACGTGTGGTAAGGAAAGTGAATAAAAAAAATCCCTATCTGCGCCTTGTCAAAAGTGACTCGGGAAAAGAAAAGCAGAAAGAGCAGAGAGAGAAAGTCCGTTTCGGAAAAGGAAAAAGAATCGCTGTTCTTTCTGCGCTCATCTGCCTTTTTTTCGGCGCTCTTGTGGGCGGATATCTTTACATAATGGACAATTATACGATTACGACCGTGTATGTAGACGGCAATATCCATTATACAAATGAAGAAATTATGGATATGGTTATGGAAGGAAAATATGGGAATAATTCGCTTCTTTTGTCTTTAAAATACCGTGATAAGGGCATTGATAATATTCCTTTTATCGAAACGATGGATGTAACGATTGAAGAAAAAGACACTGTCAGGATTACCGTATATGAAAAGGCAATTGCCGGATATGTATCCTATCTGGGCAGATATATGTATTTTGACAATGACGGCATTGTCGTGGAAACTTCCGAAGAAGCAACCCCCGGCATTCCGCAGGTGACGGGGCTTTCTTATGACTATGTTATTTTACATGAACCGCTCCCGGTAGAAAACCCAAATGTTTTTCAGGATATTTTGAATATTACACATATGCTTTCTAAATATTCTCTTTCCGTGGACAAAATCTATTTTTCACCCGACTATCAGGTGACGCTGATTTTTGGAAAAGTACAGATTACTATAGGGGACAGCGGTGATTTGGATGAAAAAATCTCGAAGCTGCAGTATTTGCTTCCAAAGCTCGAGGGGAAAGAGGGCGTTGTAGATATGAGAGAATATACGGAAGAGACCGATAAGATTAGTTTTAAGGAAAAATAAATAAAAACAGGTGGAAATATATTCCAAATTGTGCCGAAAGTGCGAAAATCGAAAAAATAGGGTTGATAAATTAAAGAAATAATTATATTATAGTCTATATGAGGTTATTTCGATTAATAAGGAGGTACTACCTTGCTTGAGATTAAGACAAACGATGCAGAATCCGCTGCTAAGATTATTGTAGTTGGCGTTGGCGGTGCGGGTAATAATGCTGTAAATAGAATGATTGATGAGAATATAGACGGTGTTGATTTCATTGGAATCAATACTGATAAACAGGCATTGCAGCTTTGCAAGGCTCCAAAGCTGTTGCAGATAGGTGAAAAACTGACAAAAGGACTCGGCGCGGGAGCTAAACCGGAAATTGGTGAGAAAGCGGCGGAGGAAAGCGAAGAAGAAATCGCAGCGGCGTTAAAAGGTGCGGATATGGTTTTCGTAACCTGCGGTATGGGAGGCGGTACCGGAACCGGTGCAGCGCCTGTTGTTGCTAAGCTGGCAAAAGATATGGGTATTTTAACGGTAGGCGTTGTTACAAAACCTTTCCGGTTTGAGGCTAAGGCGCGTATGGTAAACGCTTTAGGCGGTATTGATAAGATTAAAGATAATGTAGATACCTTAATCGTTATTCCGAACGATAAGCTGTTAGAGATTGTTGACAGAAGGACAACCATGCCGGATGCTTTGAAAAAGGCGGACGAGGTATTGCAGCAGGCGGTACAGGGTATTACGGACTTAATTAATGTACCGGCGGTTATTAACCTTGACTTTGCGGATGTGCAGACAGTTATGAAAGATAAAGGCATTGCTCATATCGGAATCGGTGCGGGTAAAGGAGAGGATAAAGCCGGTGAGGCGGTTAAAATGGCGGTGGAAAGTCCGCTGCTTGAGACAACCATTTCCGGTGCGACACATGTTATCATCAATGTGTCAGGAGATATTTCACTTGCTGATGCTTCCGATGCAGCCGATTATGTCAGAGAACTGACAGGTGATGACGTCAATATTATTTTCGGCGCTATGTATGACGCGAATATGGCGGACACCTGTAATGTAACCATTATTGCAACAGGTATTGAAGAGAAAGCAAATCAAATGAAGGGGGTAGGAGGCTTAAGCTTTAAGTCAGCTTACATTACACCAACGTCTTTACAGGGTAAAGCAACCGGAACAGGACATGTTGGTTTTGGTACGGCGAATCTGGGTATACGCCCCACTGCTGTGCCGGGTATGAATACACCGGGAGCACAGTCCGGAGATGGACAGGCTGATTCCGCAAAGGCATTAAGCGGCATCAACAGAGCAACGGATATCAGAAGTTCCGTAGAAGAAAAATCCCTCAAAATACCGGAGTTTTTACAGAAAAAATAGTACATATTTTATAGAAGCGGTTCCAATGGAGCCGCTTCTTTTATGTAAGAGGTTTCCCAATGAAACCTCTTACATTTGTGTCGGAATATGTCAGAAAATATTCAGCTTATCCTCCGCGAATTTGACAAAATTATTATCTCCTTTTTCATATAATGAATCAGAAAACAGGAGGTGGATAGTGTATTACAAATTATATATTGACAGTGTATTTTTCATTCAGTTCGTAATGAATCTGTATCTGTTATCCATAACGGGGAAAATTCTGAAATGTACTGCCACGCATGGAAGAATCGTACTCGGCGCCTTATTGGGTGCCTGCATGATATGTCTGGTCATATTGCTGCCGGCCGGAACATTAAGAATAAGGCTGCTAATTGGAGTAATACCTGTCAGTATGGGCATGATTCGCATTACATTTGCGGTGCGGACACCGAAACTTCTTATGAGAGTCAGTATGGTAATGGCACTGTGCGGATTTTTTATGGGAAGTATTGTATTATGGCTTGCCTGGCGGTTTGCTTTTATCAAACGTTTACAATACGGTATTCGGACATTTGCTTTTTTTGCATTCTTTGCCTACGTTTTTCTGGAATTTGTCATACGGCAGTATCGAAAGACGAAAGAAAGCGATGTGAAGCAGGTCAGGATTCCGGTAGGGGAAAAAAGTGTCCGCATGAAAGCATTATTAGATACGGGCAATCATTTGAGCGAACCGATAAGCGGCGCCCCCGTCTGTATCATCAGTGAAAACGCTGCCAAGCAGTTTGAGAGTTTTTTTCTGCCGGAGCGCTACCATGCGATTCCGTATCGGAGCATTGGCAAAAAAAAGGGTATTCTGAATGCTTATGAACTGCCGGAAATGGTGATTGAAGATACTTATCGGGAGATATGCTGTAAACGTGTCATTATTGCAATTTGTAATACGGGAATATCACAAGATAGCATCTATCAGATGATATTACATCCTGGGTTAATAGAAAACTAGGAGGAAAAGAAATGGTTTTTAAAGTGGCAATTCCCGGCAAGGTGCAGTTTAAAATGGTGCGTAAGGATACCAGATTCCTTATTCACAAGCAGGGAGATATACATTACATAGGAGGCACGGAGGTATTACCCCCGCCGTTAGAAGTAGAAAAAGAAAATGAAATTATCGGAGATTTAGGCACAGAATATGAAAATGAGGCAAAGACCATTTTGATTGAACATAATCTGCGCTTAGTGGTATACATAGCAAAAAAATTTGATAATACGGGAGTCGGTGTGGAGGATTTGATTTCCATTGGCACAATCGGACTGATTAAATCCATTAATACCTTTAACCCGGAAAAAAATATTAAACTGGCAACTTATGCCTCCCGCTGTATTGAAAATGAAATATTGATGTATTTGCGGAGAAACAGCAAGCACAAAATGGAAGTCTCCATTGATGAACCGCTGAATGTAGACTGGGATGGAAATGAACTGCTGCTTTCCGATATTCTGGGAACGGATGAAGATGTCATTTATCAGGATATTGAGAATGAGGTGGAAAGGAAACTGTTAATTAAAGCAATTTCCAAACTGTCCGAG
>CAMWMM010000046.1 GCA_947175285.1 uncultured Lachnospiraceae bacterium | reverse complement strand
TTTACATTTGGAAACAGAACGGATATTTATAACCCGTGGTCTATCATTAATTTTCTGGATAAAAGAAAAGTAGGCGCATATTGGGCGAATACCAGTGCAAACAGTCTGGTTGGGAAGCTGATTCGGGAAGGTAGCTGCGACATAAAGAAGACGTTTGAACATTTAATGCAGGGAGAAAGCACCCGGGTAGAGATAGACGAGCAGATTGTTTATGAACAGTTGAACGATAATGAGCAGGCAATCTGGAGCCTTTTGCTTGCCAGTGGATATTTGAAAGTAAAAAGTTTTAAATCGTATATGACTGATTTCGGTGACTGGAAGCAGGAATATGAGTTAGAACTAACCAATTTTGAAGTGCGGGTAATGTTCCGCTCTATGGTGCGGAAATGGTTTTCCGGTGCAGCATCCGGTTATAATGATTTTATTAAAGCATTGCTGCTTGATGATGTTAAGGCCATGAACACATATATGAATAGAGTGGCGCTGCAGACGTTCAGTTATTTTGATACCGGAAAGAATCCGTCAGAGGAAGAACCGGAGCGTTTTTACCACGGATTTGTGCTTGGTCTGATGGTGGAGCTTGCGGATGAGTATATAGTTACATCAAATCGTGAGAGCGGGTTTGGAAGATATGATATAATGATGGAGCCAAGAAATCAACAGAGGAATGCTGTTATTATAGAGTTTAAGGTGCAGGATGCTGATGAAAAAGAACTTTCTGATACTGTGCAGGAAGCTCTGCGACAGATAGAAGAGAAGAATTATCAGTCAAGCCTGATGGCAAGAGGGATTCCAAAAGAGCATATAAAAAAGTATGGATTTGCTTTCTGCGGAAAGAAAGTGCTGATTGGCAGAAGTGTCGGAAAGGGGGACGGTTTGTGATGAGAACAGTAGCAATCGGAGCGCAGGATTTTGAAACGATTCGAAGAGAGAACTATTTCTATATTGATAAGACAAACTTCATACGGGAGTGGTGGGAAAGCGGAGACAGCGTGACACTTATCACACGCCCAAGACGCTTCGGTAAAACTCTGAATATGAGTATGCTGGAGAAGTTCTTTTCGGTAAATTATGCGAACAGAGGAGATTTGTTTGAAGGACTTTCCGTATGGGAAGATAAGAAATATCAGGAATTGCAAGGAAAATATCCGGTTATTTTCTTAAGTTTTGCGGATATAAAAGAAACAACGTATCAGGAGGCACGCCAAAAAATATGTAAAATCATTCAGATGACATATAATCAATTTGGCTTTTTATTTGAGGGTAATGTGCTGAGTGAGAATGAAAAAAAGGATTTTCAAAACATATCTGCTGATATGGAAAACTATATGGCAACGTTGTCGTTAAAGATGCTTTCTGAATACTTACATCGTTTTTATGGAAAAAAGGTGATTATTCTCCTGGATGAGTATGATACTCCCATGCAGGAAGCGTATGTGAATGGGTATTGGGAGGAAATGATAGCTTTAACAAGAAGTCTGTTTAATTCTACATTTAAAACGAATCCATATCTGGAACGTGCTGTTATGACGGGGATAACAAGGATTAGCAAAGAGTCTATTTTTTCTGACTTGAATAATCTTGAAGTGGTAACGACTACCTCTGAGAGGTATGCGGACTGTTTTGGATTCACGGAAGAGGAAGTATTTGCGGCTTTGGATGAATGCGGTCTGTCAGAGGAGAAGCAACAGGTAAAAAATTGGTATGATGGATTTATATTTGGGAAAAGAAAAGATATTTATAATCCATGGTCAATCATTAATTTCCTTGATAAAAGAAGGGTTGGCGCATACTGGGCAAACACCAGCAGTAACAGTCTGGTTGGAATGCTGATTCGTGAGGGAAGTTCGGAAATTAAAATGACAATGGAAAGTCTGCTTCAAGGGGATGTTTTCAGTACCACATTTGATGAGCAGATAGTATTCAGCCAACTGGAACAGGGAGATGATGCTGTCTGGAGCTTATTGCTTGCAAGCGGATATCTACGGGCGGTACGTTATGAATTTAATGAAGTGAGAGGAAAGGCGGAATATGATTTAAAATTGACAAACAAGGAAGTCAAAGTAATGTTTGAACGGATGATAGAAAGCTGGTTTGAAGGATGCCGCAGAGTTAGCAATGCTTTTCTTCAGTCATTGATGGCTGATGATGTAAAGGGAATGAATGCTTATATGAATAAGATTGCCTTACAGACGTTCAGTTATTTTGACACCGGAAAGAATCCGTCAGAGGAAGAACCGGAGCGTTTTTACCACGGATTTGTACTTGGTCTGATGGTGGAACTTGCGGAGGAATATGTCATTACGTCAAATCGTGAGAGCGGATTCGGAAGATATGATGTAATGATGGAGCCGAGAAATCAACAGAGGAATGCTGTCATTATAGAGTTTAAGGTGCAGGATGAAGATGAAAAAGAACTTTCTGATACTGTGCAGGAAGCACTTCGGCAGATAGAGGAGAAGAATTATGAGGCAAATCTGATAGCAAAAGGGATTTCCCCAGAGCGTATCCGTAAATATGGATTTGCTTTCTGTGGAAAGAAAGTGCTGATTGGAAGGAGCATTAGCAATGAGTGAAGTACAAAAGGCAATTGAAGAAATTACGTGCATGGGCAAAACTTTTCCGGAAGAAGCACTTCAGGTAATTACGGCTAATAAGGAGGAGGCAATTCCCTATTTGCGGCAAGCTGTTGCCCAAGCCGTTAATAAAGGGATAGAACTGGATGACGATTATCAGCTTCATTTCTATGCACTGTATTTGCTGGGAGAATTTCAGGACAAAGACTCCTTTCCAAAGATTATGGAACTTGTGTCTCTGCCCGGAGATACGGTAGAGTATCTGATTGGGGATGGAATAACGTCGGGGTTAGCGGATATTTTGTATAATACATATGATGGTAATATTCAACTATTAAAAAAATCAGTCCAAAATAGAGATATTGATGAATATATCAGGTCTGCAATGCTTGATGTATTAGGACAGTTGTATTTGGATGGGATTCTGGAAGAAAATGAGTGGAAGGATTTTTTAAAGCAGAATATACATGATGGGAGAGGTTATGATTATCTTTATGATGCAATAGGATATATGATATGCCAATGTCATTTTATTGATATGCTCCCGGAAATCCGCTTTATGTTTGACAAAGACCTTATAGATGAAATTTCTTTTGGAAAATACGATTCTTATGTAGATGCTATGTTCGAATATCGGGAGGATGAGAAAAATTTTTGCAAAACATCAATGAATGCGGCTGATTTTTTGCGGTCTTGGTCAATGTTCGAGGATGAATCAGAAGAAGAGGCATCTCATAAAAGTGATAAAGACTTTGAGAGAATGTTACGTGCGATGGACAGAGAATGGAACACGCCAGCCAAAAAGATAAAAATCGGCAGGAATGACCCATGTCCTTGTGGAAGTGGCAAGAAATATAAAGTTTGCTGTTTAAATAAGCCCAAGGATGCAATTGACTTAATTGAAAGTCCGGAGGAACGTGGGAAATGGTTGAAAAATTATCCATATACAGGAAGTGAGAGGATTGAAGGCAGAATTTATCTTGAAGATTATTTTGATTCAACCAGTATAGAAGTCGATAAAATCCTTTATCTGGCATTGATGAACCGACCGGGCCTCATCTGGAACAGAGATGAAGCAGCAGAGGAAAAAAGGACAAAAGAGTATTTGTATCTTGCATTCCAAAAGTGTATAGCAAGAATGGAAGAGGAGCATATTCAGTCTTTTGCAGAATATGATGAAAAATACAGTATCCATTACCGTTCCGAAGAATGGATTAGTGAATTGTGTTACCTTTTGGGGAAAAGTAATGATAACAAAAGATATGACGAAGTTATGGAATGGACAGATAGGTACTTTTAATAGAAAATACAAAGCTATCGGAGGGAGAATATCTTTCCGATAGTTTTGTATGAGAGGACTGATGTAAATAATGAAACACATTTTTTTCGTAGAAGACGATTTAAGCTTAATAAGCGGACTGACATTTGCGCTGAAAAAGCAGGAATATGAGGTTACTGTAGCCCGGACGAGCCTTGAGGCGGATGCGTTATGGGCGGACGGAAAATATGATTTGGTAATTCTGGACGTGTCGCTTCCCGACGGTTCCGGTTTTGACATATGCAAAAAAATACGCCAAACTTCCAAAGTGCCGATTATGTTTCTCACTGCTGTTGATGAGGAAACAGATATTATTATGGGACTTGATATCGGCGCGGACGACTATATTACAAAGCCTTTTAAGCTTGCCGTATTTTTATCAAGAGTGAATGCGCTGCTCCGCAGGAGCGATAACTTCAGCCAGTCAGGCAATGAGCTGGTTTCTAACGGCATTACACTAATGCTGTTAAAAGGAGAGGGATATAAAAACGGAGAGGCGCTTGACTTGACATCCGGCGAATACAAATTGCTGTGTATGTTTATGGAAAACCCGGATGTGGTGCTTTCACCGGAACAGATTTTAGGGAGACTGTGGGATTGTGACGAGAAGTATATCGATAATAAAACACTCACCGTATATATCCGCAGACTTCGCATGAAGATAGAGGATAACCCTGCGGAACCAAGAAAAATCGTGACGGTTCGCGGTATGGGGTATAAATGGAATACGGTTGGTTAAGCAGATTGATAATATAAAAAGAAAGGCATAACTACGGAGATGAAAGTATTAACAAACAGGAAAATAAAACAGCTATTCCTACGGATTGGATGTTGCATCACACTGTTTCTTCTGTTTTCCACAGCAGTTACGTTGATAGGGTTGAGGGAGAGCGGGATAAACGCTGCAGCGTTATATACGCCGCTTTGCGCGTTCGGTATGGGAATCGGAATATTTGCGGTCTGCTATGGATATTTCAAAGAGCAGAACAGGCTGATGGAGGATGCCGTAGTGCGGATTAGGGAGTTTATTTCCGGTGACAGAGACGCCCGAATTGAATGTAACGAGGAGGGGGAACTGTACAGGCTTTTCCATGAAGTGAATTCACTGGCGGCAATTCTGAATGCGCAGGCGGAAAAGGAAGGAAAATCGAGGAAATTTTTGCAGAATACCATATCGGATATTTCGCATCAGTTAAAAACGCCGCTTGCCGCGCTGGATATCTATAACGGCATTATACAGACGGAAGCCGGAGTCAATGACTTACCGACGATTAAAGAATTTTCGGATTTGTCGGAGCAGGAACTTGACCGGATAGAAACATTGGTGCAGAATCTTTTAAAAATAACAAAATTCGATGCCGGAACTATGGTGATGGAGAAAAAGCCGGAAAATATTTCGGAGATAATGGAGGATGTGAAAAATCATTTTTCATTCCGTGCCGGACAGGAGGGAAAGGAAATTGTGTTATCGGGTGATACGTCGCTTTCTTTTTCCTGTGACCGAAACTGGATGACGGAAGCTGTCAGCAATATCGTAAAAAATGCTCTTGACCATATGGAGAATGGGGACAGTGTCCGGATTGAATGGGAGGAGTCTGCTTCTGCCGTCCGTATCACCATAAAAGATAACGGCAGCGGAATTTATCCGGAAGATTTACATCATATTTTTAAAAGATTTTACCGCAGCAGGTATTCCCGGAACCTGCTGGATTCCGTGGATAGGCAGGGTATCGGACTCGGACTGCCGCTTGCAAAATCAGTGGTGGAAGCACATAACGGCACGATTGAAGTTGACAGTACGTTGGGTGAGGGGACAACTTTTGTCATATTCTTTCTAAATACTACAAAATTGTAGCCTGATTGAAGTCTGGTTGTAATATTTGAGTGCTACTCTTAATGTGAAAAGTGCCGGGAACAGGCATTTTTCCTAAAACAATATTAAAGAGAGGTGCTTACACAATGAATTTATTAGAGGTCAACAAAATTTGTAAGACTTACGGCAGCGGGGAAGCGGCTGTACAGGCGTTAAAAAATGTCAGTTTTTCCGTTCCGAAAGGCGAGTATGTAGCGATAGTCGGCGAATCCGGTTCCGGAAAGAGTACGCTTCTTAACATGATAGGAGCGCTTGATACCCCGACATCGGGTAAGGTGCTGATTGACGGCAAAGAAACTTTTTCCATGAAAGAAAGCGAACTTACGATTTTCCGCCGGAGAAATATCGGATTCATTTTTCAGGCATTTAATCTGGTTCCGGAACTGACTGTGGAGCAGAATATCATTTTTCCGGTGCTGCTTGATTATCAGAAGCCGGATAAGAAGTATTTGGAGGAACTGCTTGGCGTACTGAACTTAAAGGAACGCCGTAACCACCTGCCGAGCCAGTTATCCGGCGGGCAGCAGCAGAGAGTGGCAATCGGACGCGCGCTTATCACACGTCCGTCCCTGATTCTTGCGGATGAACCGACAGGAAATCTGGATTCCCAAAACAGCAGCGAGGTCATTGCTCTGTTAAAAGAAGCGTCAAAAAAATATGAGCAGACTATCATCATGATTACACACAACCGCATGATTGCGCAGACTGCCGACAGGGTGTTACAGGTATCGGACGGTGTCCTGACCGATTTGGGGAGGTGTTCGGAATGAAAAAAGATATGAAAAGTTATCTTAGTCTGATTCCCATTTCCGCCAAAACGCGCAGAAAGCAAAACCGCTTGACGCTGATTTGCATTATCCTTGCCGTGTTTCTTGTAACGTCTGTTTTTTCCTTTGCGGAGATTATGATAAAAGGCGATGAAAGAGCAATGATAAAAAAGCACGGAAGCTATCATATCATTATAAACGGCATATCAGGGGAAGATGCGGACAAAATCGCAGGACGGGATGATGTGGCAGTAACGGCTTGGTATCGTGCGCTCGGCGAGAACGATTATGAGAATTATAAAATAAATGATACAAGAGTTATTTTGTATGGTGCAGAGCAGGCATATGTCTATGATATCAGAAATTATGAGTATGAGGGTTTTTATCCGCAAAACGACAATGAGGTAATGTTAAATGCAAACGCGATAGAGCGGCTGGATGCTCACATGGGGGACATCATTACCATCCATACGCCGGCCGGTGATTTTGATTACAGGGTATCAGGATTCTGTGTGGATGAAATGATGAAGTATAACGAGAAGTATGACGGCGTCTGCGCATATATGACTGTCAGTGAGCTTGATAAGATATGCGCTGCCAATAACGAAGAGGGAAGCGCAGTATATTACGTTCAGTTTGAGGAAAAAGCAAAGCTTAAAAGCGCGATTGCCGATGTAAAAACACAGTATGGACTGACGGGGGGAGAGGTTGAGGAAAATCTGATTACCGTCGGTATGTCAGGAGCCAGCAGCAGAGCGGAAATCATCCGTATTTATATGATGGCGGTGGTAGTGTTTGTTATCATTTTGATTGCCGGAGTGCTGATGATTTCAAGCTGTATGAACAGCAATGTCTCGCAGCGGACAAAGTTTTTTGGTATGATGAGATGTATCGGTGCAAGTAAAAAGCAGGTGATGCACTTTGTAAGGCTGGAGGCTTTGAACTGGTGCAAGAGCGCCATTCCTGTCGGCATAGGACTTGGAATTGCCGTTACATGGGTTTTGTGTGTCATATTGAAAAATCTGGTGGGCGGTGAGTTTACTGAATATTCATTCCGGCTCAGTATTACCGGTATTGTATGCGGCGCTTTAGTAGGTGTTGTTACCGTGCTGCTTGCCGCGCACTCGCCTGCAAAGCGGGCGGCAGGCGTATCGCCTGTGGCGGCAGTATCAGGCAATGCGGAAACCGGAAAAAGTTTCTCTCATGCGGCAAATACCCGTTTGTTTAAAGTAGAGAGCGCGCTTGGCGTTTATCATGCGGTATCGGCAAAGAAAAATCTGATTCTGATTTCCTTATCGTTTGCATTTACCGTGACTTTGTTCTTGACTTTTTTTGCAGGACTTGATTTTGCGAGAAAGCTTCTTCCGTCCGAAAGCGATTTTAATCCTGATATTTCCATTGCCGCTGCTGACAACAGCAATTCTCTTGACAGAAGTTTGAAAGAGGAGATGGCTGCGCTGCCCGGCGTGGAAGCGGTTTTCGGATGCGCTTTTGCCTTTGATACACCTGCCGATATTAACGGCACTGCAGGCAAAGTTGATTTGATGTCCTATGATGATTATATGTTTTATTGGTCAAAAAAATCTGTCGTAAGCGGCGACATATCAAAGATTACCGACAATTCGGATTATGTAATGACTATTTTTAATATGGACAGCCGCTTAAATGTCGGCGACAAAATAAAGATAGGTGATACGGAACTGGAAATCGCATGTGTAGTATCGGAGGGAGTAGGAAGCGAAATCAATCCGTCTGTGGTTTGTACGGAGGAAACGTTTGCGCGTATTACAGGGGAGAATAATTATATCCTGTTAAATGCACAGCTTACAGAAGATGCAACAGAGGAGACAGTCGATATGCTCTGTGCTCTGGCAGGTGAAAATGAATTTGCCGACAGACGGGACGACAATTATACAATGTATTCCTCTTTTTGGGTATTCAGGCTTGCAGCTTACGGCTTTTTAGGAATTATTGCAGTTATTACGGTTTTTAACATTATGAACAGTATTTCCATGAGCGTGTCTGCAAGAATGAAACAGTACGGTGCAATGCGGGCTGTTGGAATGAGCGCGCACCAGTTGACGAAGATGATTGCGGCGGAAGCCGTAACTTACGCCGTATGCGGTCTGATTATCGGGAGCGCAGCGGGACTTTATCTGCACCGAAAGATTACCATCAGACTGATTATAGACCATTTCGGAGGCGTATGGAAAGTTCCGATAGACGCGCTTGTGATTATTGTGTTAATCGTTATATTTTCCTGTGTTGTGGCAGTGTATGCGCCGGCAAAACGGATGAGGGAGATGGAGATTACGGAGACGATTAGTGAGGTAGGATAAAGAAAGAACAGCAGGAAGCAAATTTTGAAAGGAGCATGGTTGTAAAAATGGCAGAGCATAATGTGCTGATTATTGATGATGATAAGGAGTTATGCATCCTGATTAAACGCAGTCTTTTAGCGGAAAATATCGAGGCAGATTTTTGCAATACCGGAAAAGAAGGTCTGGTAAAATTAAAAGAAAAAGAATATCATCTTGTGATATTGGATGTTATGATGCCCGGAATGGACGGCTTTGAGACGCTTGAAAAAATCAGGGAAGAAAGCAGCCTGCCGATTTTAATGTTTACATCCAAAAATGACAATGCTTCTAAAGTACGGGGACTGCGGGCAGGCGCAGATGATTATTTGACGAAACCTTTTCATATGGATGAGCTGATAGCCCGCGTTATTTCCCTCATACGCCGCTATACCCGTTTTAATCAGCCGGGAGGGGGACTATCACAGCTTACGTTTGACGGTCTGACAATTGACCTTGACAATCGTTCCATTACGACAGTAAACGGAACTTTTGAACTGCCTCCGAAAGAATTTGACCTGCTTTTATGCTGTGCGAAGAATCAGGGAAAGATTCTGACAAAGCAGCAGATTTATGAGAATGTCTGGGGTGAGGAGTATGTCTATGATGACAGCAATATCATGGCAATTATCAGCAGACTCCGGAAAAAGCTGGAAGAAAATCCCGGAAACCCGAAATATATCCAGACAATAAAAGGTATCGGGTATCGTTTCAACAAGGAGGTATGACATTTGTATAGTGAACTGATTAAAATTTTGTCAATCGCTGTTGCAGCGCTGTCTGTTTTGGCTTCTTTTTTCATTGTCAGGCGTGTAAAAAAGCAGCTCTCTGAAATGTCGGAGGCATTGGCGGATGTAAAAAACGGAAACGGAAACAGGCGTATCTTGTCGGAAGCGCATGAACTTACCGCACCGATTGCCTATGAAATCAATGATATTGTTGTATCTTACGAAAACAGGCTTGCAGTACTTCATCAGACAGAGGAAACCAATAAGCAGCTCATGACGAGCCTTTCCCATGATGTAAGGACACCGCTTACGACATTGATTGGATATCTTGATGCCGCGCATAAAGGAGTCGTTACGGGGAAGGAACGTGAAGATTATATTGAGACTGCGCGGCGTAAGGCACATGACTTAAAGGAATATATTGATGTGCTTTTTGACTGGTTTAAATTGAATTCCGATGAGTTTGCGCTTGAAATGAGGACAGTTGAAATCGCTGAACTTACAAGGAATATATTGATTGACTGGATACCGGTTTTAGAAGACAAGCAGATAGATTATATGATTGATATTCCTGAGCAGCCTTTCCGGGTGCAGCTTGATTCGGACGGGTATATGCGGATACTGAATAATCTCATGCAAAATGCAGTTGCCCACAGCCATGCGGATAAAATAGAAATCACTTTATCAAAACAGGATAATATAATACAAATCCGACTGGCGGACAATGGAATAGGAATGGAAAAGGAAGATGTGAAGCATATTTTTGAACGCCTCTACAAATGCGATAAAGGCCGCTCTGAAAAAGGAAGCGGTCTCGGACTCTCCATCGTACATCAGCTTACCGAAAAGATGAACGGTCAGATAACAGCAGAAAGCGAACCCGGCAGCGGAACAGCTTTTACCTTACAGTTTCCGGTTTCAGCGAGAATTACGGAGTAATTCTTGCAGCTTTTGACGAGGGCATACGCTAAGTATGCCTTCGGAAATAAGCTTTTGCAAGGTTAACGCAAGGTTCCCGTAAGGTTAATGCAAGGTTGGTGTGATAGAATGAAACCTGTCAGTAAGATTCCACAGGAATACGAAAAGGAGGTTTCACAATGAGTAAATATATCATTGAAACAAAAAATCTTACAAAGCAGTATGGCGCCCAAAAGAGTGTTGCCGCTTTAAATATCCATGTGCAGAAGGGGAGGATTTACGGTCTGCTTGGAAGAAACGGAGCCGGAAAGACTACGACCATGAAAATGCTGCTTGGTCTGACTCCGCCCACTTCCGGAGAGGTGACAATCTGGGGCAAGCCATTATCCGGAAATGAAAAAAAGCTTCTGCCGCGAATCGGCAGTCTGATTGAATCTCCCGGTTTTTATCCTAATTTGACAGGAACGGAAAATCTGCGTATTTTTGCTACACTGCGGGGTGTGCCGAATCGTGATGCGATTAAGAATGCGTTAGATTTAGTCGGTCTGCCCTATAAGGACAAAAAACTATTTTCTCAATATTCTCTCGGCATGAAGCAGCGGCTGGCAATTGCTCTTGCAGTCATGCACGATCCGGAACTTTTGATTTTGGACGAACCAATTAATGGTCTTGACCCGATTGGCATTGCGGAAGTGCGTTCTTTTCTGCGCACCCTATGCGATGAGAGGGGCAAAACAATTCTGATTTCCAGTCATATTCTTTCTGAAATTGCATTGTTAGCCGATGATATAGGAATTATTGACCACGGCATATTGCTCGAAGAAGAAAGCCTTGCACAATTGGAGCAGAAAAGCAGCAGGCATATCCGCTTTACGGTTTCCGATACGGCGCAGGCGGCAAGGATATTGGAGTGCATGTTTCATGAAAATCAGTTCACCATACAGGACGACCATAGATTACGTTTGCATAACCTTACCCTGCCGGTAGGAAAAATTGTTACTGCGTTTGTAGAAAACGAATTGGAAGTTTCGGAAGCCTATATTTGCGAGGAGAGTCTGGAGGACTATTTCAAGCGCGTAACAGGGGGTGAGGGAATTGCTTAAACTGATTATGTGTGAGTTTGCAAAATTAAAACGGAAAAAGCTTATTTTACTCGTTATGCTTTCCGCATTTATATTTCCTATACCTGTTACAGTGATGATGACAACACCGCAAATGACAGGGAGATTTGACAATGATGTTGAAATTTTTAATGCCTGTTTCCAGTTTATTATGGGATATGGTGTGGGGATGCTTTTGCCCTGTGTTATTGGAGTTATAGCTGCTGTGTTGTTTTTTATGGAACGGGATAATGACACATTTAAAAATTTGTGCACCATTCCTGTGACAAGCTCACAGTTGATTTTTGCGAAAATCATTGTTCTATTTGTTATGGGTGTTATTTTCAGCATGGCTTCGGCTTTGGCGGCGGTTTTATGCGGTAGTTTAGTATCCGAGGTAAACGGGGTTGCCTATAAACTGTACGTAGCGTTGGAAATGGGAATTTTTATCACTGCCGGGACGCTACCCTTGGTTGTTCTTGTTGTTTTCTTTAGTAAGACCTATATTTTTTCCGTTTTGTTATGTGTTTTTTATAGCGTTTTAAGTCTGACGGCAGAATCTTCCTTTGGTGCATTGCCGAAAGCCTTATGCTGGCTCATGCCAATTCCCCTTACGACTCTTTGGAGCGCGGGCGATATGACGAGGCATGGGGTGATGAAGAGCGTGGGAGTGCTTGAATATCTGCAGCCCACAACCTTTCAGACAATCGCCATTTTGGGTGCATGGGCTGTCGTTTCAGTCATAGTCATTGATCATCTGTATAAAAAGAGGGGGGAATAATATGTTTCGTATGGTTAGAACTGAAATTTGGAAACTGAAACGCTATCATATCATATGGGCAGGCGTTCTTCTGATGCTGCTTTCCGTTTTATTGACTTTGTTTTCCACTACGGCATTGGACGGTACTGTTTGGACATTCTCCCATTTTACGGAGCAGGTACTTAAAAACAATATTACAATGATTTTTCCTATGTGCATTACTTTACTTGCCGGATATATCATAGCAAGGGAAGAAAGGGATGATACACTGAAAAGTATTATGACGGTTCCTGTTTCTTATCGCAATTTATTATGGGGAAAATTATTTGTCTGTGCTTTGTTGTCCTTGTTTTTAGGATTTGTAAGTGCTGTATTTACAATCATTGCGAATTTGATAATGGGATTTCCGGGACTTTCTGTAGCATCTGTATTACAGACATTTATTCACTTTATTTTGAACTGCCTGTTTTTATATGTTGCTGTAATGCCGGTAATCGCAGTAACTACCCGTATATCCAACGGGCATATGATAGGTACGATTATTGCATTTGCTTATGGATATGGGGGAATGTTCGCTGCAGGGGATATGACGCTTGCCAATATCTATCCAATTACAGCGAGCATGGGACTGATACAGTACCGAAGCTATGATGAAGCTGTTCACTGGAATGTTGGACTATGTGGGTTGAGCATGATTGTGGTTTTGCTGGTTTCCGCAGTTATTGTGGTGACTACAAAAAATGTTTCGCCCGCAAAAACAGTTAAGAAGCAGAAGAAAATCATTACAAAAAGAGGTTGGTAGATAAGGAGTTTTGCACATGAAAAAAATATTATTTGGAATTGGTGCGGTTGCTTTAGTTGGTATTTGTGTTTGTATTTTCTTTTTTTTAGAAGCTGACAGCACATACTATTATTCTCAAATTGATAATAGCAAAATTGAACAGGTTGAATCGAGAGGCGGTGTAATTGACTTCAAAGGAGGTATGAGTTATCAATACACTTTATTTTCCTATAACGAGAACGGAAAAGGGAAAGACATTACATTCGGAACATCAAGGGAATTGAAAGAGGGGGCGTTTATCCGATTAACAGTAATGCCAATCCGTGGTGTCCTTGAATGGGAAGAGGTACAATACGATGAACTTCCTGCTGCTGTGCAAAGCAATTATGCGGCATCGGCAAATGAATAAGATATTTTAATATAGAATAAAGGAGAACGGATGATATCAGTCATTTTAAGTTGGATATATATTTTTCTGATATGCACGCTGACAGGAGTCGGCATTTTGAGTCTGTTTAAGAAGAGGAATTTTTCACTGAGCGGATATCTTGCAGCGGGCATCATAGTAATTACCGTTTATGCAGAGTTTTTAAGTATTTTTATGAAAATAAGAGCCTGCGCTCATTTACTGCTCTTGTCGGCGGCGCTTTTAAGCGGATATATAATGCGAAATAAATTAAATCTGCTTTGGAGGAGATACTGTCCTGTCATATGTTCATGGGAGGGACTTTTTTACGGCGGTTTTGTGCTGTTAATAGCTTTTTTTACATCAAGAGGAGAATTTCATACGGATACCAATATTTATCATGCGGCGGCAATCCGCATCTATGAAGAGTACGGACTTGTTAAAGGTATCGGCAATCTGCAGCTTCATTATGCCTATAATAGTTCTTATCTTGCCTTTGCATCCATATTTAGTTTAAAGTGGCTGCTAGGATATTCCGTACATTCGACGACGGGATTTCTGGAGATATTTATGTGTCTGTATGCCTTTAGGGGACTAAAAGATTTTAAACTGCATGAAAACCATATTACAGACATGATGCGGATAGGGATTCTTCTGTATACGCTGATAAATGTAACGCGCAGCATGTCCCCGGCAACGGACTATGCAACTATGTATTTTGCGCTGTTTATTATTACGGCGTGGTGCGAAAATCTGTTTGAGGGCAATTCGGATATTACGGTATTTTCTTTGTTGTCCGTTGCGGCAGTATTTGTGCTTACTTTGAAATTTTCTTCGTGCCTGCTCGTTATGCTGGCAATCTATCCGGCATATTGCTTTATCCGGGAGAAAAAATGGAAGGAGATAATTGCTTATATTTTTTGCGGGTGCATTATCATATGTCCGTTTTTTATCAGAAATTACTTTATATCGGGATGGCTTCTCTATCCTTTTGACGGAATAGATATTTTCCAAACGGTATGGAAAATTCCAAAAGAATATCTTCTTCATGATGCCAATCAGATCAAAGTCTGGGGGCGGTGCCTTTACGATGTGAATAAAATTGATATGCCGGTTAAACAGTGGCTGCCAATCTGGTGGGAGCATCAATTCCGTTATGAACAGATGTTTCTCGGGGCAGTTGTTATTTCTTCCATAATGCAGATTGTAATGCTGTTTGGCAGAATATTAGAAAAACAGAAACTTCGACCGGAATTTACCGTACTTCATATAGCGATATGGGGAAATATTGCAGTATGGTTTTTTATGGCTCCTTTTATCAGGTATGGTCTTGCGTTTCTGATTGCGGTGATTATGATTGCCATGGGAGAATATCTCAGTGAGAAAAAAAGAGGGTTTTATAGTATTGTTACCGGGTGTCTGGCTTTCTGCATCTTTGTCACTGTTTCTCCTTATTGGGACCAATACGTTACGGATGCCGGTGTTTTTGTGAAACAGAGGTTGAGGGATCCCTGTTATTTTAGGCAGAAGGATTATGATGAAGGCAGTATGGAGAAGTGTGAGATTAATGGAAATGTGATTTATTTTGCAACAGAGGAAGAAATCAATAGCTATCATGTGTTTCCGGGGACATGTTATAAGACAATGTTAGAGAGGAGTACATTGATTGGTGACAGGATTGAGGATGGATTCTGCGCGAAGTAAATGAAAGACAATATAGGATATAACAAGCCATCTCTTAGAATATAAAAGATATTCAGAGATGGCTTTGTTTTATTAGTTTTATCGAGATTGCAAAAATGATAAAGAGTCATTATAATATATGGTAAAGAGATTATGAATACATAAGAAGGAGATGGATATGAAACAATTTCAAATTTTATATAAAGATGATGAGGGATTTCTTGAAAAGCTTACGGAGATCAAAAATTGGCGCGCTTCCCATTCGGCTTACGCTACCATATTCAGAATATATTCGGAAGATATGGAGATTGAGCACATCCGGCATATTTGCGATTATCTGGATGATGAAATGCCGGATGCGCTGTACCTGGGATGTACAACGAATGCTAATATTATGGACGGGGCATTGTCAGACACAAAAATTATTTTAACCTGTACCATTTTTGAATATGAGACGACTCAGGCAAAAATTCTGCAGCTTCCCTTTTCGGAAGAAAATGCGGCTCAGGATGTAGAAGAATTGAAAAAATGCTGCGATGAAAATCCATGGGTTCAGGCAGTAGAGATGCATGCAACTATCATGGATATGTCCATGATGGAGTTTTGCAGCGAAATGAGCCATTTGCGGGAGGATATTCAGGTATTTGGCGGCGGTGCTTTTAATCCGGATATGGATGATGAGACAGCGTTCGTGTTTTCCAAAGGAAACGGATTTTTAGAGCATGGCATCATTTTTCTGCTGTTGGGCGGAGAAGATTTTCATACATACAGCACCTTTATTTCGGGATGGAAACCGTTAAAAAGGAAATTCCGGGTTACAAAGGCGGACAGGGAGATTTTGTATGAAGTGGACGGCAAACCTGCATTGGATGTTTACCGGAGATTTTTAAATATTAATAAAA
>CAMWMM010000045.1 GCA_947175285.1 uncultured Lachnospiraceae bacterium | reverse complement strand
TGTTACCGATAGAAAGCACTAAAAGCCACTGAAAAATGCCGCATTTTTTCTCATTGACTGCTTCATTTTGTTTATCCATATTGATTAACCGGATTATTTCCATATGGGAAAATTTTTCCCTGTTTTTCATAAGCGCAAAACATAAACATAATCCGTACAAAAGCATTGTCAGAAAAACACTTTCTATCGGAATAACGAAATTTATTTTATAATGTTTTCCAATACTTTTATAAAACAAGAAAAAAAGTGCCTGCTGCAATACTCCGCCTAAAAGCATTCCTGCTAAAAGCGATGCGATGCCCAAAAGCAAATTCTCTTTTATGTACAGACTTGCGATTTGCTTTCTTTTCATCCCCACCAAAAGATAAACTGCAAACTCCCTGCTTCTTTTTTCCATTATAAAATGTGCCATATAATTTATCAGCCATGCAACGATTACCATAATCAGCACTGTAGATATTACCATAAATGTAATAAGCATAATTCCCGCTGTAGATATTTCCCCGCTGTTTCCAAAATGTACCATATCATAAATATCCTTTGAAAAAAGCAGCGAATGAAAAGCAAGCATAAATGCCGCTACTGTACATAATGTCAGAAAATATGTTAAATAGTCTTTCCACAATCTCCGCGCATTCCGCAGGGCAAGTTTATTCAGCATAGACTCTCTCCTCTCCGATTTCGGACTGTATATCCAGAATACGATTCATATAATCTCTTCTTTTCTCACCCTCACGCTCACATGAAAAATATATCTTTCCATCCTGCAAAAACAGAATCCTCTCACAATAACTTGCAGAATACATATCATGCGTCACCATCAGTATCGTTGCCTCCAGCTCCTTGTTCATTACCTGCAAAGTTTCTAAAAGCATTGCCGAAGATTTAGAATCCAGCGCCCCCGTCGGTTCATCCGCAAGAATCAGTTTCGGATGATTGATTAACGCCCTTGCACAAGCCGCTCTCTGCTTTTGTCCGCCTGATACCTCATACGGAAATCTCTCCAATATATCAGTGATATGCAATGTCTTTGCAATCTCTTTCACACGGTGCGCTGTTTCCACAATATTTCCGCCGGAAAGCGACATTGGCAGCATAATATTTTCTTCTATATTTAAAATATCCAAAAGATTATAGTCCTGAAAAATAAAGCCCAGATTTTCCTGACGGAAATCCGACAACTCATCTTCGCTCATATGCGATATGTCCGTCCCGTCATACAATATCGTTCCCTCGGAAGCTGTATCTATGGTGGAAAGAATGTTTAAAATCGTAGTCTTTCCTGAGCCGGACGCACCCATAATACCGATAAACTCTCCTTTTTCAACATAAAAACTCACATGGTCTACGGCGGTTACTTTGTTTTTTCCCACACCATAATGCTTTACCAGATTATTGATTTCTATAAAATGATTTTTCATACAAAATTCCCCCATACCTTCCTTTCGGCTGTCTTATTTTTCCTCCTCCACAACATTATTACGGAGCAACACCGCATAAGACCAGTACACGCCAGTACAGAAAATGATTCCAAAGCAGCAGACCCCAACCAATATCATATCCACTATAGTTTGATGTATCAGCTCTGCATCACTCATAAGATACAACGTTTCCCAATTAATGCCATTCCCGGCAACGCCCTCACTGATTCCGAAAATAACAAGACAAATAGCGATTCCAATGATAAGCACTTTTTTCATCTTGGAAAACTCTTCTTCAATCTCTTTCCTCACGTCATTTGCAAATACAAGGTCTTTTTTCCTAAGGGTTCTGTATGGGTTTTGTTTTAAGACAGTATAAATTACAACTAAAAGCATCATTGCGCCTGACACTGCTGTCAGAATCGGCTGTACAACCAACTCATAGAAAGTTGGCTCAATCGAACCATAATATGCCCCATTACATCCCGCAATCATGCCACATGCAGCCGCCAGGAATAAAAACTTTCTTTTATAATAAAGCAAAAATCCGTTTGCCGTTTCACGATTCACATAGTACCCCTGCCTTTCCCTGCCGGACGGTTTCCTTTGAAATGCATCTTTTTCCTCAATCAGTAAATCATCTAAATTCACTTGAAATAACTTACCGATTAAAATAATTTTTTCCGTTTCCGGATAACCGTTATTATTTTCCCATTTACTTATCGCCTGCCTGCTCGTATTTAGTTTTTCCGCCAGCGCTTCCTGTGAAAGCCCGTGTGATTTCCTTAATTGATACAGCTTTTCTCCAAATGTCATTTTAGTAACCACCTTTCTCTCAACCTGTGATATAATTTTTTTCAAATTTATTATAGGATATAGGCACGAAATATCTATCATTCTATCCTGACAATTCCGCAATTTTAAGTTGCATGTAGTGATTTATGCTGTGGTATATTTCTTATAAGACAAAAATAGAGGGCATAACGCCCTCTAAATTCAGAACAACAGGTTCCGTATCTTTTAGCTCCTCAGCTTGAATTTTACCATCTCCTGCTCTAATTCATTCGAAATCATTGTAAGACTTTGCACACTGTTCTGGACGTCTTTTACTTCCTCGTCCAGTGAACTTGCCGCATCCCCTGACAAATCTTCTGTCTTCTGAGAAATATCCCGAATGCTCTGTGCCGCCTCCACAATGGAACGGTCAATTTCATACATTTCTTCAATCAGCTCATCGATGCCCGTTACCGAACCGCTTGTCTGCTCTGCAAGTTGTTTAAAATCATGAAAGATTTTCTTTACTTTCTGTGTTGCCTGTATCTGTGCAGTTACAGCTTTCTTTACTTCTTCTACATTGTAAACCGTTTCTTCAATATCGCTGCAAAGTTCCCCGATTATTTCTTCAATATTTGTTGTGGCAGCAGTTGATTCGGCTGCCAGCTTTCCGATAGATTCCGCTACAATAGCAAATCCCCGTCCATGTTCGCCTGCTCTTGCTGCTTCAATACTTGCATTCAACGATAAAAGTTCTGTTTCCTCTGAAATACTGTTAATCGTACCTACAATATCAGAAATCTTGGTTGAATGTGTTTCAAGGGTCTTAATTTTTTCATAGGAAAGGTCTACATTCTTCTCTACATGTTCATTTTGTTCTTCCAACTGATTTATGCTGACGGAACCTTCCTTGCCGGAAGTAATTGTATGTTCCGCTTCATCAAGAAGATTTCCGCTCTTGCTCTTTAATTCTCTGAACTTGTCCTCCATCTCTCCCATTCGTTCTACAACATTATTGACATCTGCAGTCTGCCTCTCCGTACCGTCAGATATTTCATTCAGTGCGCTGCTGATAGTCACAATATTTGACTCTATATCCTGCAATTTACCGGAGCATTGAATCAACTCTTTCGTAAAATCCATAATGCGGACAAGGACACCGGAAATCTTGTCCGACATAACATTAAAACTCTGTGCAAGCTGCCCGACTTCATTCTGACTGCTTTCATCTGCTTTAATGGAAAAATCACCGTCAGACGCCTCTTTCATCAGTTCTGTCATAGAAACGACAGGTGTTGTCAGCTTGCGGGCAAGATAAATGACAATAAATATCGCGACTGCAATCACAATAAGCGAAATGACAATTGTGATAACGAGCAGGCTGTTAACCATTGACATAGCGGCGCTCTTTTTATGCAATGTTATCAATGACCAGGAATCCGACTCTCCTTTTAAAGGAATCGAGGTATAACTGGCATAGTATGTTGCGCCATCATATGATACCTTTGTACTTCCGCTGTTTCCTGTCATTACCTGTGCAATGACTTGTTTGAAATTATCCGAAACCTCCAGCGGATATTCCTCCGTAACGACATTTCCGTCTGCGTCCTTAACAGCATTTCCCGCACTATCCTTGACAGAGACCGTCTTAGTTAAATCTCTGTAATTGTATAATTCCTCAATCTGTGCAATATCAGGATGCGCCACCACTGCGCCTTCACCATCGATTACAAATGATATTTTCCCGTCAGCTTCATTTGAATACTCACCGATTAAGTTCTGAAGAAAATCAAGTTTCATATCAGTAGCATAGACACCTATCATTTCCCCATCCAGATACATCGGGAAAAAGATAGAAGTACAAGTTGCGCCTGTTGCAACAGAATAATAAGATTTTGATATGAAAGGAACTTTGTCCGACATCGTCTGCGTAAACCACCATCTTGTGGAACGGTCTGCAAGTTCTCCCGAAGAACGTCCTGTCTGCATGCCGTCTGTTCCCTGTATATAAATTGACTCCAGATAGGAATTATTTGCCACACACTGCGCTAAAATCGGTGTCTGAATCTCCGTATCCATTGTCAGAATACTCGGATTTTCAGCAAGCGTCTGATTGACACTGTATGCCCCGTCCATAAAGGATGATATCTGGTCTGAGAGAAGATTGGAGATGTCTTGATTTTTAGCATAAATATCCTTCTCATAAGATGTTGTAACAATTGATAAAATAACTACGACCAACGCCGCTGCAAGTGCACATATAACTGTCATCATAGGAATTAAAAGTTGTTTAAAAATGCTTTTTCCTTTCATAGATACCCTCTCTCCTAAAAATATGCTTTGAATATTTCTTGTCTATTTTCACTATTTTTATTATACTATTTTTAGATTTATATGTAAAATTTATATATGATATATGTGCTATATCATTATGATATAGCAATAATAACTACCAGGAGAATTTCTATGTCAGTATCTTACGAATATTACAAAGTATTTTATTTTGTAGGGAAATACAAGAATTTCAGCAAAGCTGCAAAAGCATTAAATAACAGCCAGCCGAACATTACAAGAACTATTAATAATCTAGAAACGGAATTAAGATGTAAATTATTCATCCGTTCTAACAAAGGGGTTTCATTGACACCGGAAGGAGAAAAGCTTTTTCTCCATGTTCAGTCTGCCCATGAGCATCTCCAGATGGGAGAAGCTGAAATTGCTTCCTCCCAAAATTTATACAACGGTCACATTTCCATTGGATTTTCTATTGGTATCACGGAAATTTTATTGCATGACAAGATACTCCCGGTTCTTCGCGATTATCACCATTTATATCCCGGAACCCATATTCAGATTGTAAATAACTCTACACCCAGTCTAGTTTCTGACGTATCAGACGGACTCATTGACATGGCGGTTGTTACCTCATTTTCCAATTCAAGTTTAGATTTGCATGAAACAATTTTAAATTCCTTTCAGGATATCCTGATTGCCGGACCGTCCTTTTCCCACCTCAAGGGTAAAAGTCTTACACTTGCTGATTTAGCCCGGTATCCAATCATCAACTTGTGGAAGGGAACTGAAACCTTTGAATTTTATAAGAATATTTTTACTTTACATGGTCTTCCGTTTGAACCGGAGGTAGAAACCGCTACCACCGACCAGGTACTTTCCTTTGTTTCAAATGATATGGGTATCGGTTTTATCTCCCCGGAGTATGCAAAAGTTTCCCTTCAAAAAGGCGAAGTTTTTCAACTAAATCTCGTCGAAAGTATTCCTATTCGAAATATCAGCCTGATTCATGATATCGGCAGGCCGGTTAATGCTGCTGCCAATATCCTGAAGGATATGATTTGCAACACTAAGATGTAGAAACGGTATTTTCTTCGCGCATTTTTTCGTTTCCTTCCAAATCTTTCCACACAAATATCTCATTCTCCAAAATCATATACCCATGCCAGCTATCTTCTTTCGGGATGGACACAGAACCGGGATTCAGGCAGATATAGCCGTCATATGCCACACATTTCGGAACATGGGTATGCCCTTGCAATAAAATATCTCCCTGATGTAACGGCGGCGGATTCTGCTCACTATAGTGATGCCCGTGCGTTGCATATATCAACTGCTTTCCTTCCGCAATTACACAATAATCGGCAAGAATCGGAAATTCCAAGACCATTTGATCTACTTCCGTATCGCAGTTTCCACGCACACAAATAATATCCTGTCTGCGCGCATTTAACATCTCAATTACTTTTGGAGGTGCATATCCTTTGGGAAGGGCATTTCTCGGTCCGTGATAAAGAATATCTCCCAGTAACAGTAATCGCTCGGCATTCTCCCTTTCATATGCTTCCAGTAGTTTTGCACAATAATATTCCGAACCGTGAATATCAGACGCTATCATCCATTTCATGTTTTGGTTTTCATTCCTTTCCGTTCTCTCGCCTTGTCAATCAATTCTTTTGCCTCATTAAAAGCATCCGGAAGATAGTTTTCCATCCACTCTTTTCCGGTTTTCTCCTGCTTCTTGATATCGTTCCATTTATCCAGCACTTCTCCTGAATCAGATACTGTCTCCTCTCCGAAAACATGCGGATGGCGCCGAATCATCTTTTCACTGATGCCCTGGATGACATCATCCATTGTAAACGCTCCCTCTTCTTCCGCAATCTGTGCATGCATAACTATCAGCAAAAGCAAATCGCCAAGTTCTTCTTTTAAGTTGTCTGAATTACCGGTATCCTCTAAAATATTGATGCCGCAGACTACCTCTGCCGCTTCTTCAATGCAGGCGGCTTTCAGACTTGAATGGGTTTGTTCTCTATCCCACGGACAGCCGTCGGGAGCTCTCAGGCGAGCTATTATATTTTCCAGTTCTTCAAATTTTGTCATATGCTGCTTCCTCCTTTTTATCTTATGACGCGCATGTCATTTTCTATCAATCCATAGTGTGCAGTAAACACTTTTTCATAATTCTTTAGTTCATCTTTTATTTTACGAATTGTTTCCTGTGCTGCTTTTCTATTCATTGTATATGGATGAAGCACAATGTCTCCATCTGCAATTTTAAAAGCATCTCCGGTAAACAAATATTTTTCATTCAGTACATATATAGCAGAACCTTTGGTGTGACCGGGTGCCCAAATAATGCGTATTTTATTTTTATATAAATCTATCATCTCATTATCTGACAGACATGTCACTTTGTTAGATTCCTTTAATTCCGGCAGCCTGTTTTTCTTTACAAACTGTCTGTTCGTGCTCCCATCTATCATCTGCTCTTCCTGTTTGCTCATATATATCACCGCATTCGGAAATAATACAATAGAAGCCACATGATCGTAATCTGTATGAGTCAGAAAAACACCCTTCACCTTGTTTCCGTCAATTCCCATTTTCTCCATTTCCCGCTTTACTGATTTTGCATCGGAACCCGCATCAATTACAATCCAATCCTCATCTAATGGAATAAAAAATAAGTTATTGCTTCTGTTTTTAATTGCTATTATATCCGTTCCGTCTATTCTTCCGCTGGCTAGTGGATTCATGAAAAACATAGGCAGAACATATAGAAAAAGTAAGATAATGAATACTGTAAAACAAAAACCGGCTGCAACCGCAAAAGACATATGATAAATTCCCCTTCCCAATAGTATTCCGGAAACAAATGGCAAAAGCGTTCGGGGCAGGAATTACCTGCCCCTATGTTTCTCTTTTCTTTTCTGCTGTTTCAGTTCAAACTGACGCTCTTTTTCTGCTTCCCGACGTTCCCGGCTCACAGCTTTGCGCTCGGTTTTCAACTGCTCCTGCTGTAATGTCAAAGCCCGCTGCGATTTTGTACCTATTCCGATACTTTCTACTTGTTTTCGCGCCTCCCGCTGTACTCTTTTAGGATTACGGGCAGCTTCTTTTACATCAGTTGCCACAGCCGGACTAAATCGCAGCCGATAGTAATTTTTCAGAACGAAGTCATATATCTCATAATCTTTCGGCTCCGCTCCGAATGTAACCTTGCATACGGATAACTTACTCTCCGATATACATTCAAACACTCCCACCCAAAATGGTTCTTCAAAAAATACCATCAGCTTTCCCGTTGCCATAATCGGCCCGTTACTTTTGTCCATGACAATTCCTCCTTAAGATATTATAATGAACAAAGAATGGACGACCCAAGGAGGGAGGGTTACTTACACCTAAATGGTGCGACCGGACTACCTACCGGTTCTGCAAGATTAACTTGCGCTGTGTTTTTATCTTTGCTTCTTTATTTTAGCATATAAAGGGTTGGTTTTCCAGAAACATGTAAAGAAAACACCTGATAACCTCAATTTAATACACTGTGGCTCATCCTTTTTTATCTCTTGACGCTCTTATAGCAATTTCCTTAGCATCAAGTTTTGTATATTCAGAATGTTCTCTGCATATGTCAAGCCATTCCAAATGCGATGTAATATCTTCTGCATTTAATTCCAGTTCTTTCTTAAGTTCCACAACTCTATCGTAACATCTTCCCGACAACTCCGAAGCACATCCCTGTACTGCATGATAAAACAGCAACAGCCGCACATCTTTTTCCTTATAGCGATTTAGCTTTTGAGTCCGTAGTTCTAAAAAGTCCTCACAAGATTTAACGACACATAATTCCGGTAGAATATATTTTTCAAAATCTTCTCCTATCTGTCCGCAAATATCCTCTACAGGAGTATTTGTGGGAAGAAAGTTTTTATAACCATCAATTTTATACATATCACCAGAATAATAAGGAGAAAGTGTCCCGCAATATGGCAGAAAGTTAAATTGATTTAGTTCGCATTCCTGATTGTATATCCACTGCTTAGAAAGCTTATTTCTGATTTCGTCCTTTTTAACAGCACTTATATGAAATCGGAAATTCGCCCCTGTTACAATACTGTTAAATTGCGAATTCATCATGTGAATGATTATATATGAATCATCTGTTTCACGATGCCAATCCAATCCCGCAGTAGAAAATCCGCATTTTTTAAGCAGCGGCTTTATAACCTGCTTTACCACAACATCTCGTTTCTCTGTGGGTTTCATGCTTAGTTCGCTCTCCATTTTCTGCCTGTAATTCTCAACATCAGCAGGTGATATATCCAGTTTTTTCATAATGCCGCTTGTATCATAAGGCAGGTATTCAGGCATGGACGCCAAATCAAAGTAACGTATCACTCTTTCTTCTTTTGTCATTTTGTGCTCCTTTATAAAAAATCCCTATCTACACCTTCTGTATATCTGATTTTTTTTATTATACTATTTTTAATTCCAATATTCATCCCTCAATATTGAATACCAGACTTCATCTATCACTCCCTGATTACAAAATCCCGCTTTTCGTAATGTACCTTCATACGTCATTCCCCGCTTCAGGCATAATTCCTAATCCCCACCAGTTAGTTCCCATACAATAACCAAGATCAGCACACTCTATCCTTTCCTTAACACACACCACTGAAATATTGCCGATAACCTCACCAATTTCCTTTATGATTCATTGTCTTTTCCTCCTGAGATATCTCTACAGCTCCTTCTCCATAATCTCATAAACCTGTATGATACCGTTTGCACATTCCCATATACCATGGTCTGTCGTTTGATATCCCCGGCTATAATATAATTTACATGCCGGTAAAGAAGCATCCAGTTCCGCCTTATCGTATTGCTTTCCGATTTCTGTTTCCAGTTGATTCATAATATATGTTCCAAATCCTTTTCCCTGAAAATCCGGCAGTACATATACTCTTGTAATATGATTTTCTTTTATCGTTCCGGTTCCTATGATTTTGTTATCCTCCAAAAGCACATAGGTAATTTCACTTTTAATATCTTCACTGATATTTTCTTTATTATGATACTCACAAAACATATCTACTATCTCCGGAAGATAATACTTCGGGTAGACTCTCTTAATTGTATCCTGTACTATTTCGTATATCTCGTTTGTATCTTCTGGTTTTGCTAATCTGTATTGCATAACATTTCCCTCCTTCATAAAAAAACACCACCAAACAATATTTCTATCGCTTGATGGTGTACTTATACATTGCAAATCTTGTTAAGCTTAAATACTTAATACAGTATCATTTCCATCAGCAATAAACCCATGATTGACGTAATACACGGGCACGACTGAATATACATACTGCTGTGGAAATCTATTCTGCATTGCTGTCTTTCCTTTCTCTAAGTTTCTTATATCAATATAATTGTGGTTGATTATACTATTATAGAACGTGGATGTCAATTATTTTTTATTATCTATGCTCAATCCCTCTTCTGCTCTAAAATTTCCTGATTCTTGACACTTCCACTTTTATGACCGCTAATACACATCCATAAGCCATTAATATAAAAAATGCTGCCAGTACCTTTCCCATCTGAAAAAATTCGTCTCTCGTAAACCACCCAACCATATCAGACACCGGCGGCACAATCCATAAGATATACTTCAATATCGGGGCCTCAGCCACAATCCCAATCCGTACCACGGAAATCAATGCGAGAATAATCGTCAGTACAATTCCCGTTTCGCGCTTTCTGATGACTCTTGGTGAAAAAATTTCTCCTAACATGCAGCCCACAAAAGAGCATGCAAACATCAGCAAAAATCCCCCTATAATATCTGACGGCTGTATATTTCGTGTAAACAGCATTTTTCCATTCAAGAAGTGTTTTATAACCGGATAAACAAGTGACAGCAAAGTAACCCCGGCACTAAGAACAACAAAAAACAGCACCTGCCCAATATAATAATTTCTTTCGCTTTGGATACGCAAAATGATAATCTGTTCCGACACCTCGGGTTCTATCGCTTGGCAAGTCATTCCAACCCCGGCCATAATTATAAACAATATAAGACTCATTAGCGTAAAATTGCTGACAATATCAATCGGCATCACACTATACATAACCTGAAACACTACAAATAATCCGATAAACGGTACTATATATTTCGCAGACAGGACATACTGTTTATATTGGTATTTCACAAGTTCATTTATCACTTTCATTGTACATTCCTCTCAAATTCCATCCGGCCTCTATCATTTCGGTTATTGCACGATTACACTCACTCTCTGCTGTCCGTAAAGTACACCCTTGCTCTGTAAACTGCAGATGTCCTTTCCACTTTTCCGGTATATCCGCCTTTTTGGTTCTTACGAAAAGCATCGTATACCACTGCGTTTCACCCGTTGATTTATGATTTGATAAAACAATTTTCCCATCAGCAAATTGGTATACTTCATCTGCGATGGCATCTACCAGATAGGGCTCGTGACAGGACATTAAAATTGTGACATTATGCTTTTGCAGTTCCCTCATTTTTTGTATAAATACTTGTTGAGACATCACATCCTGCCCGGACAGCGGCTCGTCTAATAGCAAAATATCCGGTTCTTTTAACAGTGCCTGTATCACGCCGATTTTTTGCAGGCTTCCCTTTGACAAATATTTCAGGGGAATGTCCAACATATTCGATACAAAAAAATCTTCTGCCAACTCTTGTATACGCGTTTCTAATTCCGCATTTTCAATTTCTTCCATCTTTCCCATATAAAGCAAATACTGCTTTGCCGTAAGACGCATTTGCGGGAAATGTTCAGGCACATAGTGAATCAATTTTCCTTTCTCAAGACAGACTGTTCCCGCTGTAGGTCTTACAAGTCCTGCAATTATTTTTAGCAATGTGCTTTTCCCACATCCGTTTTTACCGGTAAATGCAAGCGATTGTCCCTGCTCTATCGTTAAATCAATATCATTTAAAACGACTTTTTTGTTGTATTCTTTTACAATGTGCTTAAGTACAATCATGGGGATTCCTTTCGGTGCTTTGCATATGTTGTTTGTTTTATTATGCAACATTTGGAGGGTATTTTTCAAGCTCCCAACAAGTCTGTTTCATATTCTTTTTGCATGCTTCCACCTTTCATTTTCCAAATATTATAACTTAAAGTAATAGTCTCCTGCTTTTATCTTTCCTTTTTTCCTCAAAATCCAGTCAAAAAACAAAGATAAGCAAACAGGTAAAGCAAAATGCAACAGTGCTACGGATATGATAGATTTTGCATTGATTCCCATATCCGTAAATGTGAAAATCTGTCCGACAAACCCGCAAGTACCCATTCCTGCTCCGGCAGGTGTATTTGTCGTTTTTAAAATACAGGTAGCAATAGGCGCTATGATGATAGAAGATAATGTCGGCGGCAACAGAATCCAAGGATTCTTTAAAATATTAGGAAACTGGAACATGGAAGAACCAAGTCCCATTGCCATTACCCCTCCTATCTTACAATCCCTATAACCTGTCGCCGCAAATCCGACCATTTGCGCACAGCAGCCAACTGCTGCTGCACCTGCGGATATTCCCGACAGATTAAGCATAATACATAAAGCCGTACTGGAGAGCGGCGATGTCAGAACAAGCCCTACAATTACTGATACAATCATTCCCATGAAAAAAGGTTGTAACTCAGTGGCCTTCATAATGATTAAACCGATTCCACTCATCAGCAGTTTTACAACCGGACCTACGAAGGTTGCCGTAACTCCTCCTGCCAAAAGCGTCACTCCCGGAGTAACAAGAATGTCAACATTCGTTTCCTTTGACACTGCCTTGCCAAATTCTGCCCCCACAATTGCAGAAACAAGCGCTGCTGCTTCTCCACCGATACTGGCTCCAAGCGCTCCCGTTACCGCACTTGTAAACATGACTAGCGGCGGCGCTTTTAATGCCCATGCAGCCGCTATGCCAATAGCTGCTCCAACCTGTTTCATAGCAAAACTTCCCAGTTCTGTAAAATATGTAAAAATCTCATATTCCCCCACAAAATTCCGTCCCTGTTCTCCAATCGTTTTAAATATCAAGCCAATCAATAACGAAGCAAATACCGCCTGAGCCATTTGAGATAGTGCATCAATCCCATACCGTTTGGGCGAAATAACAATATCCTTCTTCTTTAAAAATTCTTTTACTCTCATAACCGCTCCTCCTTTTCGGCATTACACAGCCAAAACATTAATTTAAAACTCTATATACAGTTCTCTATGTTTGCATTGTATAGCTTTTTATTCTATACTCATATAGAAAAACGAATTATAAAACATAGATTTTGAACCATATAGGAGCGATATGCATTATGAATTATGATTTTTTACCATTAATCAAGCACTCTTTTACTTATGGAACGGAACATATCATGCCAAAATTTATTGTCAGCAGTAAAGCCAAAGAAACCTTGATTTATCCGGAAGCTTTTAGCCTGCTGAAAACATCCTATGATTACTACACCGAGGGAAACAATCAGGAATTTTATGAAATCCGGTATATATTAGACGGGGAGGGGTACTTAAAATATAACGGACGAAGTTATCTTCTCAAAAAAAGGGGACGGCTGTCTGATTGACTGCCGCAAAAAATATTATTATCAATCCAACAGCTACAACTGGATCAGCACCTGTCTTTATTTTAACGGTACACCCGCTGCTCCGCTTGTTCAATCATATCTGCAATCCGGAAACGTTAAATTTACTGACAGCATGTTTTCAAATTATGAGCCATTGCAGACACACATCCTGCAATGTACGCAAAAGGCATCCCTATATATGGAATACGAGGTTTCCTGCACATTTTATATGCTGCTGACAAACCTTTTAATTGCCCAAAGCAAAACCCGCAGCACCACTGAAGTCATTGAGAAAATAGTTTCTTACATACAGGCAAATTATATGAAAAACCTTACTGCCGATGAGCTGGCTCATCACTTTGGCATAAGCCGCACACATATGACACGATGTTTTAAAGAGTACACCGGATTTGCCCCACATGAATATATAACCCAGCTCCGTATTTATAACGCCAAATATCTTCTGAGGGCAACAGACTTATCCATAGATGAGATAAGCCGCCAGACAGGATTTTCTGATTCTGTCTATTTCATTCAGGTCTTTAAGAAAATAGAGGGGATAACCCCCTCTAAGTTTAGAAAAATGTAATATCAGACAATATTTACCCGTATTTAATAAAGACCCTCTCTTATTTTTCGCATTTCTCTCCAAACATTATCTCCGTAATTGCTTACCAGAACGGAAATAATCCCATTATTCGGATTGTATTCCGAAATAAAACTAACTCCCGGATCACAGCCCTGAAAATACGCAAAATCTCTGCCATTCGGATTATCAATTATCCACATGCCATAGCTATAATACCCTTCTTCTGCGTCAGCGCCATCTCCGCTCTGTTTACTAAGCATATCTGAAACAAGCTCTCTTGAGATTAATTTTCCTTCCAATAAGTTAGTCCAAAAATTAATAATATCTTTTACGGTAATAAATGCCCCGCCCGCACCCGTACCTTTTGCATCAACTGAATAGATATTTATGCGATAATCATTTGTATCAGCACAATAAATATAGCTATTCGCACATTTAGCCGGCAGCTTATCTAATTCATAATACCCCGTTGATTCCATACCGCATATATCAAAAATATTCTCTTTAAGATACCGGTCAAAATACATTCCCGTAACTTTCTCTATAATCATTGCAAGCAATACATACCCGGAATTATTATATTGGAATTTCTCGCCTTTCGGGTACATCATCGGCTTATTGATAAACAATGGAAGCAAATCACTATTATGCCTGATTTTATAATTAGGATAATCTACCCATAATTCTTCATATTCGTCCATAATAGTTTCATCAAAATAATCCGGAACGCCCGATGTGTGATTTAAAAGCTGTCTGACTGTAACATCCTTATCAATATCATTTAATGGAATATCAAGCAACATCCCCAGTGTATCATCAAACTTTATTCTTCCTCGTTCAATCAGCTGTAAAATTCCTACAGCAACAAATACTTTTCCTGCTGATGCGCTCGCAAATTTTGTATCCGCTGTATTAGGGATTTCATTTGGCAAATCTGCAAACCCATTTACTCTTTCATATAAAACTTTTCCGTTCTGCACGATACATATATTTCCTCTAAAATTTGTATCAAGTATTTCTTTTATGTTCATTTCAATATCTCTCCAATCTTCTGATTTCATTACGCAGGCTGCTTAAACTGCGCTTATTTTATCACATCTCCCATCCGTTTACTATTTCCAAGTTTGTACTAAAATAAAATATATACTAATACAAAAATTCGTCGCTCGGCAGCGACGATTCAGAATTTGCCGGCATGACTTAATTATCTCTCAGTCTGCTCGGTCATGATTCCCCAACGAATTCCAAATTTATCAACGAAAACTACCCGGCAAGAACTATAAGGTGTCGCTTCCATCTGATAAATGGTTTTACTTCCCTCTTTCATGATTTCATATGCTCTCTGTACTTCTTCTTTTGTATCATACATAATAGTCAGGAAATTAGAATAGCAAGTTTGAAATTCAATATCTACATGATCACACATAATTATCCTTTGATTATCCAGTATGAGTTCCGCATGGTAAATATAGTCTTTTTGATTTTCATTAAGAAGCGGCATATACGCCGGGTCATTTGCTTCTCTATAAGTAATTAAGCAGTTTATTTTCCCTCCGAATGCTTTTGCATACATTTGAATAGCATCCCGGCAATTTCCTCCAAAATTAAGTGTTGGTGTAATCTGCATACCTATTTTTCTCCTTATACTTTTTGATTTATTGGGCATTCATAATTTCCTGCTGTTTCTTTTTACTAAATCCCCCAAGCACAAGTTGATACGATTTATCCAGTAAGTCCTTCAATAAATCATCCGGCACTTCCCCATCTGGTTTTATTGAATTCCAATGAGTTTTATTCATATAATATCCGGGAATGATATCCTCATACTGCTGCCGCAGGAAATCACCCTCTGCCGGTTCCAGTTTCAGTGTAATATAATATGGCTCGTCATTCTCATTCAAACAGACTGCTGCAAACATTTTCCCACCTATTTGATAACGAATCCAATTCCAATCCTTCTGAAGATCTTTTGTCACACCTTCCTTGCTAAGTAAATATTCGTCAATCCATGTGTATCTCATAAATCAGTTCTCCTTTTTTGTTCTTTTATAGAGTAAATTTCACCCTCATATATCTTTTTCATACATTCGATGCTAACCTTAATTTCCTCCCGTATTTCTTCTGGTTCCAGTAATTCTGCCTTTTCCCCGAATGATAGCAGCCACGTAATCAGGTTATCCTTATTTGTGTAATCTGATTGAAATAAAAGCTTTCCATCCTGCTGCACGCTAAAACTTTCTGTTCCATATTCCTCTATCAATCTCCATTTACAGTCCTGCTCAAATAGTGCCTTAACCTTTATTCCACCGGGGAATACTCTCTCATCGCTTAAATCCGGCATTGGCACCTGCCTTTTTAAGAACTCCTGCTCTGATATTTTCACCTGATCCATTCTGTTCAATTTGAATAATCGAAAGTCTCTGCGCTTTTCACACCATCCCCATACATACCA
>CAMWMM010000044.1 GCA_947175285.1 uncultured Lachnospiraceae bacterium | reverse complement strand
CTTTTGAACATGTGGCAAATATGTTCTCCTATCAGGAAATGTACCATTTAATATTTTAGATTCATCAAATATTTTTACTTGATTATTCCAAATTTCATTTCCATTTACCATCCTATACATTGTTATTCCTGCCTGATAAATATCTGCCTGCCGACTCAATTCTGTTGATAATAAGTATTCTGGTGGGAAATGCAAAGTATAAAGCTTATTTGGACTCACTAACTCACTTTTATCTTCAATATACTTTGCCAATCCAAAATCTGTTATAACAGCTTTTCCATTATTATTTAACAAAATATTGGTTGGTTTTACATCAAAATGCACTAGATTGTTTGCATGAACAAACAGTAATCCGCTCAAAAAATCTAAAGATAATTTGATAAATTCTCTCATAGATAAATATCTTTGCTCCAGTATCGTCTGCACTGAGCCATTCTTATAGTATGGCATAACAATATATACATAGTCATCATCAAAGCTAGCATACTGTATTTCTGAAATATTTGGATGCGCTACTTTGTAAAGTATACTGGACTCTATAAAAAGATTACTTTCGTCTTCATTTCCATAATCTCTATATACGTCAGTTTTTTTAATTTTTTTGACTATAAACTGATGAGCAAGTTGCTTATCATTTGCCAAAAAAACTGTTGAATTTTTACCTTGACTATTGCCAAATGGTTGCATATTTTCCAAATCTACTTCTGTACGTACATCTATCATAATCTCACCTATAGTTCAGATGCCGCTAATGCACACAAAACACTTTCCCTTTCCTCTTTTTTATATGTATCCCATAAATCTATTTCAAATATATTATCTCCCTCTATACATGCCTTTATTTCCTTTGTACCTTTTTCAAGTATTTGTCCTAACTGAGCCAGTTTGCAAGTTTTATATTTTTGAATACGACAATTTGAAATTAGCTCCTGAATTACACCTTCAATATTGACTCTTGTAATATCTACCGTTTTGGAGTTATCCTCTATTCGACGAATTATGGCATTATCAATTTCATACTGACTAATAATTGTATATACAAGTATTCTTAAAAAACTTAGCTGATCAGGAATTGTCAACGCTATTGGTACTGCTATTTTATCCACAATTAAAATATTTACTTCATCTTCTATTAGTTCTGAAACACAAAAAAATATACATTTGGGTGAAACCCTTAATCCTAACGTTTTCATTATGTCTCCTTTATAAGCTTCTCCTACAAATTTTTACTCCAACATCCATTTTGATACGATGTCAGTGCGTGTTTATATGGTTACGAAATGCTGTACCCAAAAGCCCCCGCAATATGTTCCGACATTAGTAATCAAATAATAAGTTTCAGGTCCAATGCTCTGCTAAGTTGTGATAGAATATCTGATTTACAACTCAATACAGAAGAATATTTACTCCCAATATCATTCATGAGATCATAATTGATTCTCCCATTGCTCTTTATAGGAATTTTCACTTCAATCTGTCTCATATTATTCAAAGAAGCTCTCAACCCCCGATCAAAGCCATATTTTTTCTTAATCGTGTCAATCACATATAAAAGATAGTATGGCGATAGTTCTTGATCCATAATCTGAATAGCGCCACAATGATCGGTTGTTGCAAATAATGTACCTCGTTTAATTACTCTAAAGTCGAAAGTACCATCTATTCCCCAAATCAAGTAATCATAATCAAAATCTGTAATGTTACTCGCATCAACAAACGCAAACGGGGAGTGAACATTGGCACTGTACGCTGGAATTGAACCTCGCTCAGTAACATAATCCTTTCTGAGCAATCTTTTTCCAATGCTTAAGTTAAACAATGACTTATTTGCAAGGCATGTTTGTATATAACGTGTTTGTACGTCCATATCAATTTTAAGAGTTAAACTTGATATAAACTCAATCCGTTCTTTGACATAAGAGGTAGTCATAAAAAACGTTCGCATAACATTAACCGCATATCGTTGATATTCTACATCAAAAAGACCGCAGTCATTGCAGGGTAAAACAACTTCAACCGCAGTCAAGTTTTTCAGATTAGCTTTGTGACTGTGATTAAAATTATATTTCTGCTTAACATCTAATAATTGTAATTGTAAATATTCTGGAAGAATATCAGGAACATTGATTTTCAATGCTATCCGATCCGTGTTAATGTAAAATGGTCTATCATGAATGACAAAATTCCGAGCAGCGGACCCATCTCCATTCGTCGCAAAAGAAAGTATTGGCGAATCATCTGTCGCATAAATAGGCACCTTCCCCTCAATTGGCTTAATATAAGCTACCGGTCCCTTTCCAGCAGTATATACAGGGATATCTTCATTATTCTGCGTGTCCATTGAAGCTAGAAGAGTTCTGTTTTTTCCAATACTACTTGTTATAAAACTCCACAACTCATTTTTGACCATGTTCACCGTTTTCCATGAGAAAGGTTTATACTTTTTTTTTTCAAGTTCCTGCAACGGTTCCTGATATTCAATTATAGACGAGGATACATCTTGTAATAATGTAATAAATTGCCCTATATCAACGGCATCAGGTTCTTCCTCAACCCCCAATTCAATTTTCTCTTCTTCTGTCCACCAGCGATCAATTGACCAATGTGTTCCATTATAGAAGTCATCTATATTTATAATTTTACAGCGTTTATCATTGATTGTATTTTCAAATTTTTCCTTTGCCCCTTTAAACATATTAAACAAATCCGATGCTGTTTCCAAGTCATTCTGATCAATATCAAAACGATATACATCCCTTGTTTCCCCAATTTCAGAACAAAGATATGTAAAAACAGGCGTCGTTTGCTTCGGAAGTGTTGGAACTCCATTAATATTTACTCTTGTTTTCTTTGTTAGGGCAAGAATATAAGTTTTCTTGTTTGTAGTAAAAAAAGTATTCAATGGCAAAGAAATAACAGCATCAACACAACATTGCTCAAGAATAAAGTCACGCAATTTCTTATCATTGCCACGATTCATAATACCATCTGGGACAACAACAAAAGCTTTTCCGCCGGGCTTTAAAGCGTGAACAATCCATTCCATGAACAGACCTTCGATACCCATAGCACTCACAGTATAGTAGTTTTTTAGAATTTCATCCTTAGCAATCTCTTCTTTCAAATTACTACTACCACTCATAACATAAGGAGGATTCGTAAGTATCAAATCATATTTATCATGTATAGGCTTTGCCAATGTCCCAAGAATAGAATTGGTTTGTAATAAGAACGTATCATTAAATATTCTTGCAAATTGCTTTGTCATATCAGGATACTCTTTAATCATCTCCGACATATAAATAAGCATATTAGCTTTTGCCAAAATAATAGTTTTTTGTTCTTCTTTGTCAAAACCTTTATCAAATCCAGCCAATGTAACACGCGGAATCAATGTTTTATCTTCAATCTGATAATAACGACACAGGTCTGGAAGAATAAGTTCCAAAAGAAATTTACCAACACCACAAGCAGGATCGCACACTTCCATTCCTGCAACAATATCAACCATATTGACAATGGCACGAACCACTTTAAGCGGAGTGAAATACTGTCCCCAGTTCTTTTTGCTAATAGACTCTTTCAGGAATGTCTCAAATAGCTTGCTCTTAAAATCAAAGTCGATATTCTCAAGAGTTCCAAATTCATTGAAACGTTTAAGTATCTTGTGAAATACAGCCGAATATCCTGAAACTGCTTTATCATCTTTAGAAACAAAAATAGTTCCGTTAATAATAGTCGTATGATCTCGTTCACTCCTAGGAAAGAGTTCTTTAATTTGTGGCCGTATAGTAGATGCGTACAGCTTTAACACCTCATCCTCATTGTTTCCAGAATATCGTCCTAAAAGATCGTAAAAAGAGTGCATTCCACTAAGCACACCAAGATCACTGAGATATTTGAAAATGAAAATCTCAACGAAGGTATAAAGACAATTCTCAGGCGTCGCACCAGAAACCGCCCATAAATCTTGCCAAACCTTTTGTGCCAAAGGCAATGGATCAACAGGAGCCGCTTCCTTTATAATATCATTTGTTGCGTTAATTGATGCCCTGATTTTATTAATTAAAGTAATGCAATCTGTACTCTCCCTTTCAAAATTTAGAGTTATCCTACTCCCATCTTCTTGTAAAATTTCATTTCCAGTGGCTGGATTAATCCAATATGATTTTTTCCCATCTGTGACTATATATACTTTAGCACGCAATATCTGAGCAACACCAAATTCTTGCTCAATAGCCTTTTTTATTTGCTTATCTGTTCTCAGTTCCGATGGCTTTTTATATTCAATCGCAGCAATTATTACTGGTCTTTTTGTTATAATTGCATCTGGTTTCTTATCTTCAAACTCATTGTAATCACGATTCGGAATAATCTTAGCGTTCTTAAGTGCTTTTAATGTTGTGGAGCCTACATTATAAAAATTCCAATCCCCCATCTTTTCAGGCTCATCTATTAAATTCCGTTGAATAAGTTCCTCACTCATTGTCGCCAGCTCCTTCCTCTTTATCCGCATGACTAGCCAAGTATAAATAAATATACGCTTTTCTATTTCACCATGATTCATCAACTTTTGAAGCTGAAAGTTGTTTGCACAAGAGTAAAATCCTTACTGTCTTATCGCAAAGTTGTAAATATTCTTGCCGTTTGTGAAGTAATTAAACTATCACTGCTCATGTCACCGTCCCATGATATTTTTATAATACCAAAAAAAAGTAGATTTATCTAGCATTTTATGCTTTTTATATGGCGCAGCAACAATCTATGTCGAACATGTGTTCTATATAAATTATACTATTTTATTTGTTAAAGTCAACATACAAATTAAGTTTTACAAAAAAACGCTAATTAATTTATAACAATATGCTCTTCTTATCCTATTCATTCTAATTAAATTTTGATGAACATCACACCAGTACTACAAAAAACATGATACAGACAAATGTATCAAGCAGCTATATTATTTTTCAGAATTCTGCTTATTCACCATATCACCAACCCTACTAATCTGATTCACTTCCGACATCAACTTAATGCCATCATAAAGTCCTTGCTTATAGGCAATTGCACCGTATGCAGCTCCACTGGCGTTAACCGCAGAAAGCGCTTTATCTATAGCCTTGTTCTGCTCTCTGCTCAATCCCACCTTTTCTAATTGATTTAGCGCTTCATCTACTTCTTTCTGCATCATTTGATACAACTCGTTATCATTTAGTACCTTATCTAAGCCTTTGTATATTCTTTCTTCTACAAGTATATCCAATAAATTTTCATCTCTTTTTCTCATCTATATAACTATGCTCCTCTTTTCAATCTGCGAATTTGGGGCGTCAGACACAACCTTTACCCCCACTTATTTCCCATATATTGAATTATAATATGCCGTCATTACGCCGTCAATGTAATTTCAGCCGTCATTTCGACGGTATAATAAAGTCATATTGGAGGTATTTTTATGATGAATGATATAGCTAAATTTACATTAAGGACGGATGCTGAAATCCTTAAGAAATTCCGTTACGTTGCAGATTATAATGGTCGTTCCGCGAACAGAGAATTGGAAGTCCTTATGAAAAAGCATATTTCCGAATTTGAAAAAGAACATGGCAAAATAACATTTGATTAACCTTCATTGATTATCTTTTTGTTTTTCAGATATTTTCAAACTCCATTCCATGCTAAAAAGAAACTTGATTTTCGTGATTTTCTTCTCTCCAAGCGTCATAGACGCATGGGTAAAAAAATGCTATAATAAACGCAGTTATAATATTCACCCCCAGAAAGGTATACCCCACTATGGACACATTACAGACTCCCTACTTTATCATTGATGAGGAAATCCTGCAAAAATATTATGATATGCTGACCGGTTCCCTAGCACGGAATTGGAACAATTATTTGGTAGGATATTCTTTTAAGACCAATTCCCTGCCTTGGCTTGTTTCTTTTGTCAAAAGAAACGGTGCGTATGCAGAAGTGGTTTCCGAAGATGAATATCTGCTGGCACGTTACCTTGGTTATGAAAGCAGGGAAATCGTTTATAACGGTCCATATAAAAGTGAAGAATCTTTCCGTGATGTTTTACTTTCAGGCGGCTATGTCAATCTGGATTCCCGTATGGAAATCTCATGGCTTACCCGTCTTGCCTCCGAACATCCCGCACAGACATTTTCTGTCGGCATCCGCGTCAACTTTGACTTGGAAAAAATGTGCCCCGGTGAGACAACTATGGGAGAAGTCAGCGGCCGCTTTGGATTCTGTTACGAAACAGGCAAATTTGCCGATGCCCTAAAAACATTACAGCAGATTCCCAATGTATCTGTTACCGGACTTCATCTGCATTCCAGCAGCAAATCCCGCAGCGTAAACATCTTTCGCTCTATTGCGCAGATGGCATGCCGGATTGCCGAGGAATTTCATCTTTCTTTGTCCTATGTGGATTTAGGCGGCGGCTACTGCGGCGGTATGGAGGGCAGACCGGAATACCCCGATTATTTTCCGGTAGTAGCGGAAGAATTGTCAAAATGTTTTTCTCCTGCGACAACAAAATTAATTGTTGAACCGGGTATCTCCCTGATTTCCAAATGCACTACCTTTGTTACTTCGGTCTATGATACCAGAGATATTAAAGGCAGCCGCTACGTCATGACAGACGGCAGCCGTTTCAATATAGACGCTACAATGATTAAGACTTCCCATCTTTTTCATGTGGATTACAATGAAAATGATATAGAAAACCGCCCTGTTATGGAGAGCCAGGTTATCAGCGGCTACACCTGCATGGAATGCGACCGTATGTTTCTTTATGAAAATAAACCGGAGCTTGTGCCCGGAGATAACATTGTTTATGAGAATGTCGGCGGTTATACGATGAGTTTAAATCCGCTGTTTATCCAATATTTTCCGCCGGTCTATGTCAAAAGCGGAGAAAAGCTGATACAGGTGCGCAGGAAATGGACACCTCAGGATTATGTGCAGGGCTCCGTATTCTGACATAAAGTATAAATTAAGATGTCAAAAGGTACTTACATAATTGTATATCAGCAGATTGCACAGACTGTCCCCGCAGCTATCCGGCTTCGGCAGATGGATTTTCTATATATTCCGAGGCAACTGTGGAAACAAACGCAACCGCCCGACAATCGCCATCCGGGCTTAAGTCGGGCTTTTCAGAACATCCATGTTCTGAAATTGCTGGATACTATACGGAATATTAAGAAAATCTCATCTTCAGAGCATATTTGCTCTTGTACAGGACAGCTTTGAGGACAAATTGTGCAATCTGCTGATAACATATTATTTAAGCATCTTTTGACAACTTAATTAAAATACATAAAAATGTAAAAATATATTTCATACAAATCGAGGTAACAATGAATATTTTAATCTTAAGTTGTGGTACAAGAAACAAGCTGATTCAGTACTTTAAGGAAAAAGAAAACGGTATAGACAAAATTGTCGGCACAGACTGCAGCGTCTATGCACCGGCGCTTTATGAAGCGGACAGTCATTATATTATTCCGCGCATGACCTCACCGGATTATTTGGAAACCGTTCTGGATATCTGCCATAAGGAAAAAATAGACGCTGTTCTGCCATTGCAGGAGGACGAACTTCATCTGACGGCTTCCTACCAGGAACAGTATCGAGGTCAAGGTGTAATGCCTGTCGTTTCGTCAGCGGATGCAATAGAAGTCTGCCGGGACAAGTATGCCTTTTATCAGCATTTACAAAAACATCATCTGCCTGTTCTGACAACATGCCGAAATATAACCGAATTTCAGGATTCCTATAATAACGGAAAAATGAATTTCCCCGTTTTTATCAAACCTGTCCGCGGATGCGGAAGTATCGGCATTCAGAAAGTGGAAAACCTGGAACTTTTATCTGCACTTTGCAAATACAGTACGGAAGAAATGCTGATTCAGGAATTTGCCGATGGAGTAGAATACGGAGCCGACCTCTATGTTGATATGCTTTCTCACAAGCCCGTTTCTATTTTTATTAAGAAAAAACTGCGTATGCGTGCCGGAGAAACAGAAAAATCCGTCTCCGTCAAAGACTCCGTTTTATTTGAGTTAATCCGGCAGACGGCTGACTCTCTTTCTTTGTCAGGTCCTATTGATATGGATATTTTCAAAATAAACGGCAGCTATTATATCTCCGAAATAAATCCGCGTTTCGGCGGCGGCTATCCGCATGCCTATGCCTGCGGGATAAACTTTCCTCATCTTATTGCAAACAATGTTGCGGGCAAAGAAAATGCAGACACCATCGGCAATTATGAAGAGGGTATCTGCATGTTAAAATATACGGATTTAATGACATTGAAACTGTAATTTTTTTAAGAAAACATATCCCAGGCAAGCGGCGTTCCTCTCTCAATATCCCGAAGCGCCTGCTTTCCTAAAATCTCTTCATAATACATGGTATGAAGTCCATATCCCGGGCGAATGGAACGTACATTTTCCGGCGTCAGTTTCTCTCCCGCCTTAATATCTTTTACGACAAAAAGAGAACGTGAGCCATTTCGTTCTTTTTCCTGCTTTTCCGTCAAACCATATTCGGAGACGCCAATCGCTTTCTCCAGAATACGTATACTTTCCGCCATTTGTTTAAACTCTTCCGGTTCCATGGAAAAAGCGCCGTCCGGACCGCCGTCAGCGCGCCGCAGCGTCAAATGTTTTTCCACCATTTTGATGCCGAAGGTCACTGCACCAATCGGCACAACACTCCCCATAGAATGGTCGGACAGCCCTGTCAGACAATCATATTTTTCAGCCAGTGTCGGAATCATCGCCAGATTAATGTCCTCGTAAGGCGTCGGATAAGCGGAAACGCATTTTAGCAGCATAACTTCTTCATTTCCCTCTTCCTTACAGACCTGCAAAGCTCTTTCAATATCTTCCGGATAAGCAATACCTGTTGCAAAGATAACCGGTTTATGCAGCGCCGCAATCTTTCGTATCAAAGGAATATCATTTATTTCATAGGATGCCACCTTATAAGCCGGCATATTGCACTCTTTCATAAAATCAACGGAAGCTGCATCAAAAGGGGAAGAAAAACATTCCATTCCCAGACTTTCCGCAAGTTCCTTTAACTTCGGCTGCCATTCCCACGGCGTCGCAGCTTCCTCATAGAGTTTGTATTCCGTCATGCCATCCCACAAACCGCCATGTATTTGAAAATATTCATTATTGCAGTCAATAGAAAGACTGTCCGCAGTATAGGTCTGCAGTTTCACGGCATCCGCCCCGGCCTCTTTCGCCGCATGGATAATTTCCACCGCTCTGCCGTAATCCTGTAAATGGTTTCCCGACATTTCCGCCACGCAAAAAACAGGGCTGTTTTCTCCTATGACTCTTTTCCCGATTCTAAATTCCTTTTTCACAAAACCACCGTATCCTTTCTATGCCAGCCCCATCATTTTCCGGTACTTTAATTCCGCAATTTCCCAGTCCTGTATATTATCAATATCTTGCACTTCCAAATCACTCATAAAAAGCGGAACCATATGAGGCAGGTCAGTTGTGCCGTATTCCATAAAAGGTTTTGTCCGGCAGCAATAAAACTGCCCGCAGTCATGATAATAGGGCTCTAAATCCTGCGAGCGGGTTTTCGCAAATTCCGGCCATTTCATCCGCAGTTCCCCTTGTTCATTGATAACAACACAGCGCTGCGGCGGATAAGAAAACGCCACTACGGGCATGACCGAATCCGCTGTTTCTAACAGCTTCATAGCATCCTGCAGCTTCTGCGCCGTAATAAAGGGCGCGGTAGGATAAAGGCAGCAGAATGTCTCAAACTCTTTTCCCTGCTTTTCATATTGCTTCAATACTTCCATAATCACATCGTCAGTAGAAGCATAATCATTGGCTGTTTCACTGCTTCTCATAAAAGGCACTTTTGCACCTGCACATTTTGCAATTTCCGCAATCTCTTCATCATCGGTAGATACCATGACTTCCTCAAATATCCCGGCATGAAGCGCAGCCTCAATCGAATACCGTATAATCGGCTTCCCGCAAAATTCTTTGATATTTTTATGAGGAATCCGCTTGCTGCCGCCTCTGGCTGTAATAATTGCAATGGAGGGAGTATTCATCATTCTCTAACCATGCTCCTTTCATTCCAAATTGTAGAATCATACAATCTATGATAAAATATTCAAAACAAGTTATACCGCTGGTCACAGAAAGGATTTTTCTATGCCTACAATTTATTTTAGAACCGATGGAAATGAAGAAATTGCAACCGGACATATCATGCGCTGCCTGTCCATTGCCAGAGCATGTACGTCTTTACAGTTGACATGCCGTTTTCTTGTTTCCGATGAAACAAGTTTATCCCTTTTACAGGAACGTTTTGCCATTCCAGACGAATTTTCCGTTTCCTGCCTGCATGGCAATTATCAGGACATGGAATCAGAACTTCCTGTATTACAATCTCTGATAAAAGATTGCTCATGGCTTTTTATCGATTCTTATTTTGTAACGCCATCCTATCTGTCCGAATTACAAAAGAACTGCCGGACAGCCTATTTAGACGATATGCTTGCTTTTGATTATCCTGTGGACTTAGTTATCAACTATGATATAGATACTGAAAATATCCCCTCATGTTACCGCTGCATCCCTCATAGACTGATTGGTGCGTCTTATACGCCCCTTCGGGAGCAGTTCCGGAATACGGTCTGTCAGGTACGTCCCGAAGTTCATAATATCTTTCTCTCTACAGGCGGTACGGATGCCTGTAATGCGGCAGGCAAAATACTGAACCGTATTTTCACGGGAAAAGACAATACTCTGCTGCAAAACTGCCAATACCATGTTGTTACAAGCCGCCTCAATTCTTATTATCAGGAACTGATTCGTCTTTCCGATACTTATCCTGCCATTCACATCCATGAGAATGTACGAGATATGGCTTCTCTCATGAGTGAATGCGACCTTGCTCTATCGGCAGGCGGCACTACTCTGTCTGAACTCTGTGCCGTTGGCACACCATCCATCAGCTTTACCACGGCGGATAATCAGTTAAATGCGGCAGAAACTTTTGCAAGGAAACATATCATTCCCTATGCCGGTGATATTCGTTTTTCATCCGATGACGTTTTAGAAAATATCACCGCATTTTTATATGAGCATATTCATTCTTACGAAAAACGTCAGGAAAGTTCCCGGTGCATGAGGTCTTTTATTGACGGAAACGGCTCGGCAAGAATTGCCCGCGCTTTAGCCAAATAACTATAATGCCTGCTATCGTCAATGCCGATATCACATTTGCAATCACAAAACCGGCAACAGGTCCAAATCGGATATAGATACTGTGTTCCTGTCCGTCTGACGGCAGCATAATCCGCATCCGCTGATAGTTTCCTTCCGTAATCTCTATTCTCTTTCCGTTTTCATCATAGGCACGGTATCCGGCATAATTCAAAATCGGCAGTTCCAGATATTCACCCGTTCCGGTACAGACATAATCCACCCATGCCTTCGTACCCTTTTTTCGATAATCCGATACTTTTATATAATTCAAATCGGAAGCAATCACGCTTGTTGTCAGCTTTTCATCCAAAACGCCGTCAAGACGCCATTCATGCGGATAGAAAATACCGATATTTGCCGCCATCTTACTGTCATGCCCCTTGGATGCCGTTGCCATAGCATCATCATACGGCATATGAATATTATCTGTCGGCACTGTCTGAAGTGTCAGCAGGTTGAGTCCGATAAGCAATGCAAACAGCAGATTTTGATAAGGCCGCAGTATCTTTGACTTTGGAAGCCAGAGAAGCCCGGCAAACAAAAAGCAGGTACATGCCGGTCCCAAAAATCTCCACGGAAACTGCAGCATTGTCATAATAGAATTTATAAATTCATTTTTACTCAGTTCCAGACTCGGGAAATATCCCGTCGTCATATAAGTCAGAATACATCCCAGCACAAGTAAGAAGATAAGGTAGCTGTCTAATTTTGTCTTACTTTCTTTTTTATCACATATCAGATAAATGACCGCAATACCCACACAGCCCAATAACGGCAGTCCTAAGGAAAAATACTGCTTATTATACAGACTGAGCGTCTGGAATAAATTGGAAGGGTTAATAGATTGCTCGAAATAACCGCTCCATCGCAACACATCTGTTCCCAGATTTTCCGTAAAATAATAATATAAAAAGGGAACCAGAAACCACAGATTTAGCAATACCGTAGTTCCCGCCGCTTTGCCAATTTCCACATACCGCTTTTCTTTCCAAATATCCACGATAAATACTAACGCAGCAATCACACAAAATCCCATGACAAAGGTAATGCTTAAAATATGGCTCTGTAAAATACCGCTGAACCCGATAACAAGATAATACCATTTTTTCCTGTCACCCAGCATAATATGATACATCCCCGCTACCACAAGCGGCCAGAAAGTAAGCGCAAGCGTCTCTCCCAAATCACCGCGGGAGAAGATATTCGTAAACCGGTACGGCATGAGCGTGTATAATACAACCGCAAGAATTAAAAGCCTGCGGGATTTTGTTAGGGACTTAAAGGAATAATAAGCACATAGCGCCGAACCAAGATTTGCCAGAAAAATAATCACTTTATAGGACAGCGCAAGGGAAACCCTGCATATCCTCAAAAACGCCCCGATATACAGGAAAAGATAAGGATACATTGCATTCAAATAACCGTTTCCCTGCAATGCTTCCGGCATGATGATAACCGGAATCTGCCCGTCTAAAATTCCGTCCTTAATACCCTCTATCCGTCCTAAATGATAGCACAGGTCATCTCCGTTAAAAAGGTAGGTCAAAAACATAGCCGATGTGGCATACAGAGCAACACCGATAATAATACATGCATCTACCAGTTTCTCCTGTGCAATCGGTTCCTCCATATGTTTTTGATAAAAATAATATCCTGTCAGACTGACCGCCAAAAACAGCACAATCATGAAATACGTATCCGTATAGAACAGTGTCGCCGGAGTAAGAGTCAATTTTTTCACAATAAAGGCGCCGGAACCGCTATAGTTTAATTTTACCGAAAACTGCTCCGCATCTTTGGTCAGGGTAATATCCGTTGAAAAATGATTCTGCGCTGCATCTAAAGTCCATGCCGCAGCTTTATTTCCCTGATCCCACAACTCTATCACATTGCTGTCATCTTCTGCCGAATATTCAAAATCTATCGTATAGGTTCCGCGGTTGACTACAAGTTCCGGTGTGCTTGCCACAGTTCCTGTTCTTGCTACTGACTCCCTGATAACCAGCGCATATTCGGAATCCAATAACCCTACGGAATACTGCAGTTCCGAGCCGAGGTAAGCGAGCGGATTATCGCCTTCATTCCCAAGCCACATAAAAAAAACGATACAGCATACGCTGACCCAAAAAATAATGTTAAATTTATTTGTCGTCTTCATGCCTTACCGCCTGCCTCCGGTTTCCTTTTCTTCCTGAAATCACGATATGCCCACAGCATCTTATAATATAGGATAAAGCACAAGGTTGATTTCATTTGTATCGTAATCAATTTCTTTTCTTCTTCATGCACTCTTTCCCGATAATAAGTATTATCCTGAAAACCGGGAAAATTCCGGCGCATCTCCGCTCCCAGTTTTTTTACAAATCCATACTTCACAGGTCTTACTCCCTGCATATAGGTAAATAATGTATTCACATAAAAAAGCACGGTATAACTGAATTCTATCTCCGCACGGTACTTGTCCAGATAATGATATTCTTCCGCTTCCGCCAACATAATTCTGCCAGCTTCCATACGATCCCTGCATCTTTGCTCCGTAATTGTATGCACAGTCGATGTATCATGCTGATAGTAATAATAAAGCGGTTCTTCAATATATTCAAAATGTTTGGCGCGCAGCATCCATGAATTGCCAAGCGCATTGTCCTCATAAAAAATACCCTCAGGAAATCGACCAGGATGGTCAATCACTATTTCCCTGCGGTATACCTTTACAACCAGACTTCCGCCGTCGATTAAAAGCGACTTATATTTCTCATCATTTAAAATACCTGTCTGCTCTTTTGTATTATTGTGTACGACCTGCTCGATTTCCATACTGTGTTTGTCGGTCATATGATAATCGCAGCCGACCATATCCGCCCCGGTTTCTTCTCCTTTCCCAATCAGTCTTTCATAGAAATCCGGCGTCACCCAGTCATCACTGTCAATAAAACCAATCCATTCTCCCTTTGCCAGTGACATGCCGATATTTTTGGCACCGCCCTGTTTTTTATTCACTGCAGAATGAACTGCGCGGAATTTCTCCGGATATTTCTGCTCATATGCTGACAATATTTCCATGGAAGAATCTGTCGAACAATCATCCACCGCAATAATTTCATAGTCCGTTATTGTCTGATGTACCAGAGATTCCAGACAGTATTGCAGCTTCCCTTCCGCCGCCATATTATAAACCGGAACAATAATTGATAACTTCATATTTTTCTAATCCTATATTTCTATTTTGCATAATAGCCTGCTATTTTATAAACAGCCTCTATCACACTCTCCACATCTTTGTCCGTCATAGCATAATAAAGCGGCAGACTGATAATTTCCTCATACAGTTTTTCCGCATTTGGACAGATACCGCGCTTATAACCCATTTTCTCATAATATGGAAAATAATAAGTTGGAATATAATGCACATTACAGCATACATTCTCAGCATCCAGCGCCTCAAAGAAACGCTTTCTGTCAATCGTAAGTTCTTCCGGTTTGATACGAAGAATATATAAATGCCTTGTCGTATCCGACTCCGGAATTTCTTTCTGTACCGAAATACATTTCAGTTTGGAAAATGCTTCATTGTAACGGGCAACAATCTCTTTTCTCCTAGTACTGAACATTTCCAGTTTATCAAGCTGGCTGATAATTAAAGCCGCCTGCATATCCGTTATCCGGTAATTATAGCCTAAAACAAGCTGCTCATAATACCATGGACCGTCTGACGGATGCTCCAGCAAATCTTCCTGTCTTGTAATTCCATGCGCACGGTACAGAAGCAGTTTTTCATAATATTCCTTATTATTTGTCAGCACAGCGCCGCCCTCACCGCCTGTCACTGTCTTGACCGGGTGAAAACTAAACGTCGTCATATCCGCAATGGAACCGTTGCATTTTCCTTTATATTTTGTGCCAATCACATGCGCGCCGTCTTCAATTAAAACCATGCCGTTTTCCCTGCATATCTGTAACAACGGATCCAGTTCTACTGACTGCCCCGTGAAATCCACTGCAACCATCGCTTTGCTCTTTGGAGTTACGCACGCTGCTGCCGAAGCAGGGGAAATATTATAGGTCTCCGAATCTATATCTGCAAAGACCGGACGCGCCCCGCAATAAAGTGCGCAGTTAGCGGATGCTGCAAAAGTAATCGGCGTCGTAATAACCTCATCCCCTGCGCTTACTCCCGCCGCCAGACAAGCCATATGTAATGCTGCCGTACCATTGCTGCATACTACCGCATATTTCGCCCCAGTAATCTCACAGAGTTTTTTCTCCAACTCTCCAATCTTTGGTCCGCATGTCAGATAATCGCTGCGCAGAACCTCTTCTACCGCACGAATATCCGCTTCGTCAATATACTGATGTCCGTAAGATATTTTACTGTTTCTGACCGGGTTTCCGCCCTCTATTGCCGGCTTCTCCATATTAGTCCCCCATTCTTTTTCACACTTGTTAAGTAAGGGATATGCGTTTAGCATATCCCAAAACAAATTTATTTTATTGATTCCACATCTTTTAACAATGTTCTGATATCTTCCACAGACAGCCATTCCGTATTATTATCCGAACTGTATGAGAAACCGTCTTCCACTTTCTTTCCGCTCAAATCAGGCTGTTGTCTGTTATTCCATGTCATTTGCGGATAAACAATGAAATGTTTGTCATATTCATAAGTTGTCATGGAATCTTCCGTCGTTACCATAATTTCATGCAGCTTCTCCCCGGGACGGATACCGATTTCTTTCAGTTTATATCCCGGCAGCATAGCTTCCGCTAAATCTGTTACTTTAAAAGACGGGATTTTGCTGATAAAAGTTTCTCCTCCCTTAGCTTCCGCCAAAGCTTTGATAACAAGTTCAACCCCCTGCGTCAGGCTAATCCAGAAGCGTGTCATTCTAACATCGGTAATCGGCAGTTCCGTTCCGCCGTTTTTAATAATATTGTCAAAAACCG